>CAYVAL010000025.1:0-8289 GCA_964449395.1 uncultured Gammaproteobacteria bacterium
TTTCAATAAAATTTTAAAGTTTTTTGAAGAGTCTAAAGACTATCCTTTTCCCAATAAGAAGAACAAGTTCTAAATTGGCTCTAAAACTTAATTTAAAAAATTTAATTCGCTTACTTTACTAAGAACTTCCTCAACAGAAATCTTATTTATATCTCCTTCATCACCAGTTAAATGATATTGGTCTATACCCTTTGTTCCAATAAGCGAGGTGTTTGTAGGGCCGTAAAGGGTCAATGAGGGAGTACTTGTTACCGCAGATAGATGCGCAAGCCCTGTATCTGAACAAATAGCAAACTGTGCTTTATCTAGTATGAATGCAACTTTATCTAAGGGCATAAAGTTAAGGGGAATAGCATTTCTAGAATTAAGGCAAATTTCACTGGCTCTATTGAACTCTTCTTGATTCCCGGAATGGAAGAGCAACTGTATGCCTGTTTCTTCCAATTTATTAACTAATAATTTCCAATTTTGTATTGTCCATTGCTTAGTTGGCCAACTCGCATTTTGTACGCAAACAGCATATCGATCAGGTAGTTTTATATCTGGAGAAGTGAAAAAATTTTTTGATACTCCGTAATTTATTTCGTTTGCTTTATGTGTATAGCCTAATGCTTTAGATAATAATTGCTTCTGCCTTTCTATGGCATGAAGGTCTTTGGGTACGTTGAATTTTATTTTATATGCCATGTGCGCTGGAAATTCTCTTGAACTTTTTGCATCCAGACCCGTAACATCGTCTTGTATTAGATAAGATAGAAAAGCACTTTTAAGGTTATTTTGCATATCGATGACTAAGTCATATTTCTGTTCATTTATTTTTCTTAATACATCTTTGATGGCTGTTCTTGAATTAGATGAAAAAATATTTAATTTCCATTCTCTATGATTTGTTTCTATAGTCCGGTTCACATCAGGATGCCATTTAGGAACAGATTGAAAATTCTTATCAACCACCCAGTCAAATTCAATATCAGGAATATTATCTTTCGCTTCACTGATAGCCGGCAGGGCATGCATTAAGTCTCCCATAGAAGAGAGTTTGATTATTAAAACCTTCAGAGCATTCCTACCTTTTCAATAGATTTTTAAAAATTGAACTTATTCTGTGTCTAAGATTATGAGATGACAGAGAGTTAGGGTGGATATAATTTAATTGGATCGAAAGTCTCTTTCCTTCAAAAGCTCTAAACCCATGCCAACAGTTTTCAGTTACCTTGAAAGCAATTAAGTTACCAAACTAAGAAGAAAATTCCTTAATAGTATTTTCTAAGTTATTGTTTTCCTTAAGTAATCTTAGATTTCCTTCATTGTTTTTCCAATCAATATTTAAATATAAAAGCACCGTAAGAATTTTGCTTCTAGAGTCAGTATGAATCTGACCATCTTTGGCCCTAGAATAGCCTCTTAAGGTGGTAACAACTTCGCTGTTAGCTAAATCTATATTAAATTTCTCTTCTAATAATGATTTAAATTCGTTTCCTTCTAGTTCTTGTATAAGATCTTTCAAGATACCATCAGAGAGTTTTTCGGTTGGAAAACTGCCCCCTCTATCAATTTCAGGAAAATCCTCAGTTAAGCTAGAAGCTTCTGTGTTGGAAGAAAATACATTCTCAATATGAAAAAAAGGGAAGAATTCTGTATCGACAGAGACTTGGTTTATTTTATTCCTATCTAGAATTTGCATTCTGTTTCTCTTTTGACAATATCTTATTAAGAAAAGATACGAATGTTTCGGGTTCTTGACCACCCTGAATTATATATTTTTCATTTATAAAGTAAGTGGGTACAGCGCCTATGCTTTTTTCAATAAATTCCATTTCTTCATCAGCTGTTTCTTGTCCTCCTTCTTTAGAAGATAGAAATTTTAATACCTCTAATTTATCCATCCCTACTTCTTGAGCAATTCCGGCAAGAACTTCATCCGAACCTATATCTTTTCCGTCGGAAAAATAAGCTTCAAATAAAGCTTCGGACAATTCTGTTTGCAGATTGAATTCTTTAGACTTCCATAACAATCTATGAGCGCTGAATGTGTTGGGTATTCGTTCAGTTTTAGAAAAATTGAACTCAAAGCCAAGAGATTTACCTATCTCTTTAATCTGATTGTATGGAGATGCTCTGCCGGAGGCATCACCAAACTTTTGTTGCATATAAAGTTTTTTATCATACCCATTCTTAGGAATCTCAGGGTGAAGTTCGTATGGTTTCCAATTGATCTCAAAATCTATTTCATTACTCATCTGTTTAATGGCGGTTTGTAAATTTTTAAAACCAATTACGCACCAAGGGCAGACAACGTCAGATACAATATCTATTTTCAATTTATCCATTCATTTAATTATAAGATATATAATAATTAGAAAGTACGAATTATGAAAAGTATCTGTGTATTTGCCGGTTCAGCAAGTGGTTCCAAAACTGTTTATGCAGAAAACGCTAAAGACCTTGGATGTGAAATTGCAAAAAGAAATTTATCGATGGTCTATGGAGGTGGAAGTAAGGGGTTGATGGGTGTTGTAGCGGACGCTGCCCTGGATGGAGGGGCTTCTGTTACTGGCATCATAACGGAAAAATTACATGATATTGAAGTTGGTCATAAAGGTTTAACCAATTTAGAGATCGTTCCTACGATGCATGAAAGAAAATCTAGAATGGCAGAATTATCTGATGCAATTATTTCATTACCTGGTGGGGTTGGTACGTGGGAAGAATTCTACGAAGCTTTAGCTTGGAATCAGCTGGGGATTTATTCCAAGCCCATAGCACTATTTGATGTTGAGGGTTACTATTCAAAACTCTTTGAGTTTACTGAATTTTCTGTAGAGCAAGGTTTCTTGCCCCAGACTACATTCGATGAAATTTTCTTGTCAGACTCCCTTGATAAGATCTTTGAATTTATAAATACTTTTGAAAAAAGGAACACAGAAGATTGGTTCAAAAGATTAGGAAGATAAAATAATTTTAAAATTTACTTGCATTAAGAATTTAATTTGATAAATTTTGCTTAGGACATATTTCGGAAAGAATTGGACCTCGAGACCCAAATCAGGAAGAAAATGGACAGAAGAAGAAGGGTGAAAAAGTTAATTTATTAACAACTTGTGAGCTGAAACGGGTATTGGCCACACAGTGATAAACCCGCACTGGGCCCTTCAACTTCGCCTTCTAAAATTCAAAACTTTTCAAAAGATTATACACAGAACGTCCATTATCAAAGTCGCTCTCATAGACGTCTAAAGCATTGACACGAGATGAAATCTTTATTTCATTAAAGTCTTCAAATGAGAATTGAGTTCTGTTCTTGTCTTTAAATCTACCAAGCGTTATATGAGGTTTGTAAGTTTTAAGGGATGAGCCAAATCCAATTCTGGTAACGACCTCATCAATCCTTTCATAAATTTTTAGTAATTGATTTGTAGGTTTCACCATTGCAACTAAAAGTTGACTATCTTCGTTAGGAAAAAAATTTATTGAAGAAATATCAACTTGTAAGTGACTCATAAAATTTATTTGTGAAATGCCTGCGTACATTTCTTCAATCTGCTCAGGTTCCATAGAGCCTACAAAATTTAAAGTCAGGTGATGATCACTATTCTTTTGCCAAGTTATATCTGCATCAGATAAAAGAGAATTCTTGAGTCCTTTTTTTAACTCAATAATATGATCATTAAGTTCTTTATTAGGTGTTAATGCTAAAAATATTCTTGCCATATTTGTATTGAATAATAATAAATAGAGCATACTTATCAAGCACTTTGTGAATAAGTTGAGTTAGAATACTTTGAGGAGATTTAGTGGAAAAACAACAAAGAGTTTTAACAGGAATTACTACTAGCGGCATGCCTCATTTAGGCAACCTAGTTGGTGCTGTATTACCTGCCATAGAGGCTAGTAATCACCAGAATACCTCTTCATTTCTTTTTTTAGCAGATTATCACTCGTTAATTAAAAATACTGATTCAGAGTTAACCCACTCTTCGAGTTTTGAAATTGCAGCATGTTGGCTTGCTTGTGGCCTTGATCCATCTAAGGTTATTTTTTATCGTCAATCTGATATCCCTCATATCTTTGAATTAGCATGGATATTAGGGTGCTTGACTTCCAAAGGATTGTTAAACAGAGCGCATGCCTATAAGGCAGCAATTTCAGATAACGAAGAGAAGGGAATTAAAGATATAGATAAGGGCGTAACTATGGGATTATTCAACTATCCCATTTTAATGGCTGCAGATATTCTCATGTTTAGTGCCGATATAGTGCCTGTAGGGCAAGATCAGAAACAACATATTGAGATGGCCAGAGACATAGCCTTAAAGTTCAATCATCATTATGGGGAGTTGCTTACACCACCAGAAGCTCAGATAAGCGAGGTAACCGGAGTCTTGCCTGGTCTAGATGGACGTAAGATGAGTAAATCATACAACAATACTATCCCTGTTTTTGCAGATGAAAAAGAACTTAAGAAAACCATTATGAAGATTAAGACTAACTCTTTAGAGCCTGGCGATCCTAAGGATTCGTCTGAATGCAATATTTTCTCGATATATAAAGCTATCGCAAATGAAGAAGAAATTAGTGTCTTACAAAATCAATATGATGAAGGAATAGGGTGGGGAGAGGCAAAAAAAATACTCTTTGAGCACCTTAATGATTTTTTATCGCCTTATAAAAAAGAATATTCCAAAATAATCAAAGATAGAGAGTTTGTAGAGTCAGTTTTGCTGGATGGATCTAAGAAAGCACAAGAAGTCTCTAGACCTCTTATAGAAAATATAAGAAAAGCTGTTGGTATAAAAGGCTTTTAATGGACAATCTCAAGATACTTTCCTTCACCGAAAAATTTAAATTTTTAAAAGAACAACAATTCAATATCAGACTACATGATCATGGTTTGCTTAGGCTGATCCCTCTTAGTGTTGATCGTGAATTATTTGACGTAACGGATAGAGTTTTTTTTCATAGTCTAATTAACTCATTAGCTTATCAAGAAATGTTTTTTGATCACTTCAGTCAAAAAAGTGATAAAAAACATGGTCCTTTTTTATTAGAGACTATCAAGGAAAACAATTTTATCAAAATAGGTAACGATCATTTAAGAGAAGAAATAATTCAAATAGTTAGTTCACCCAAGTGGTCTTGTCCTCCCATCAGTAAAGAAAAACTTTCCGATGTAAAAAGGCTGGTCAATCTATTAATAAATCAAGTATCGGAACCTTATTTTTTAGAAAAATGTTTAACATTTAATTCGTCATCTCAAGAGGCTGTTGTTTATGAGCATGAATGGTCTCATAGCCTGACCAGTTATTATGAGTATGTAATAAAGGATATCAAAAATAAAAAAGTCTTTTTGCTCATAATCACTTATGAGTAAAAATTTAGAAAAACTTCCAAATACTATTTGGATTCTCGCTGCTGGCCTTTTGTGTGTAGGAGCTGGTCAGTCCATCGTATTTATAACAATCCCGCCAATAGCAAGAGACCTTGGTCTCAACGAGATTCAGATAGGGTCTATATTTGCTACTTCTGCTTTGGCGTGGATGATACTAAGTCCTGTATGGGGTTCCTTGAGTGACTCTGTTGGTAGAAAGAAGATAGTTATAGTAGGGCTTTTAGGCTTTGCGGTTTCTTTAATACTGTTTAGTTTTACTATTTCTCTTGGTCAAAGAGAATTGTTAACGGGTAGTTTACTTTTTCTTTTATTGGTTGCTGCAAGAGTTCTGAATGGTATCTTTGGAAGCGCAACAAGACCCTCATCCGGAGGTTGGGTTGCAGATATCAGTTCAACAGAATCAAGAAGTAGAGCTTTTGCACGTCTTGATTCAGGTTTCTCAATGGGAAGAATCCTAGGTCCTGCAGTAGCAGGTTTGCTTTTATTAGTCTCCTATACAGCTCCTTTTTTCTTTTTTGCTACTGGAGCTTTTATTGTCATCATATTTGTAACATTTCAAAAATCTCCAGCTCAATTTTCTTACAAGGAAACCATCAACAAGCTTTCTATATTTGATTCTAGGGTCTGGCCTTTTCTTGTCGTTTCGGCTGGTTTTGGTATTTCAAATGCTGCTTTGGTCCAAACTTCCTCATTTTTCTTTCAAGACGTTATTACACCTTCTTCAGATAATTATATTGCTCTCGCAAGTATAGGTTTTATGCTTTCTGCTCTCGGGGTTTTAAACGGGCAGCTTTTGATTGCAGATCGACTTCAAACTTCTCCAGGTTCTTTAGTTAAATTAGGTGTAATTCTCAATTTTTTATCATTGACTGGTTACGCTTTTAGTACTTCTTTAGTCGAAGTCTATATTTGTCTTTTTTTCTATGGACTTGGCGGTGGCATGTTAGGGCCCGGAATCTCATCCTCTCTATCCTTATCTGTTGGAAAAGAATATCAAGGAGCAGCTGGCGGTTTTTTAGGAATGGTGATTCCTATTGGGCATGTCATCTCTCCCTTGGTCTCTATGCCCCTTTATATACTTAGTCCCTCATTGCCTTACCTGTTAGGCGCCTCACTAATGTTTTTTGCAATGATATTTATCTTCATAAATAAGAGACATAAATGGATAAGAGATAAGAACTATAGAGAAGATCGTAACCTAGAGGTTTTTGAAAACTCTCAATAATCCTTACTAGGGCTTACTTAAGATTATTTGTTATAGTAGAAGTCTTAAATAAGGAGAGAAAATGTTTCAAGAAGACTTGCTGAAAGGTAAAAGAATATTAGTAACTGGTGGGGGATCAGGGCTTGGAAAAGAAATGTCTAGGTACTTTCTAAAATATGGAGCCGAGGTATTAATTTGTGGAAGAAGAGTTAGTGTTCTAGAGGATACGGCCAAAGAACTTATGGATGAACAGGGGGGCTCTGTTAAGTGTTACGGACTAGATATAAGAGGAGCTCAAGATGTTGATAATACTATTAATGAAATTTTTGAAGAAGCTCCTATACACGGTCTAGTTAATAATGCAGCTGGAAACTTTATCTCCAGAACGCAAGATCTTTCACATAGAGGCTTTGATGCAATAGCCAGTATAGTTTTTCATGGAACATTTTATGTAACTCATTCTGTTGGAAGAAGATGGTTAGAGCTAGGAATGGGAGGGAATATCATCTCGATCTTAGCGACTTGGGTGTGGACTGGATCTGCCTTTACAGTTCCTTCTGCAATGTCAAAAAGCGGTATACACGCCATGACTCAATCATTGGCTACTGAATGGGGAAAAACTGGTATTAGAATAAATGCCATAGCTCCAGGTCCATTCCCAACGGAAGGAGCTTGGGCTAGATTGTCTCCTGGTCAAGACCCCGATGCTGCATCTGATTCTAGTAGCAACTACAGTCAAAATCCAATGGGAAGAGTGGGTGAAATGGAAGAATTAGGGAACCTGGCTACATTTTTAATGTCAGATGGTTGTAACTATTTAAATGGACAGACTATTGCGATAGATGGAGCTGAGTACTTAACGGGTGGAACTTTTTATCGTGCCTTAGCATCTATGAAAGATGAAGACTGGGAAGCTATTCGAGAAACTATTAAGACCACAAACGAAAAAGATAAGGCCAAAAGGTCTGTTTAAAAAATAACTAGGGGAAATAAATATGAGTGAAGAAGTTATACAAGAGATGCATAGAGTTCTGGAGAAGCAGAAGAAATTAAATGTTAGTGAAGGGGCTCCAGATATAAATCTAAGGAAAGATCGCTTAGATAGAGTGATTGCTATGGTCAATAAATATCAAGATCAAATTGTTAAGTCAGTCAATGATGATTTTGGTAATAGAGACCCTGTTATGTCTGCAGTTACTGAAGTGGCCTCTGTAATAGGTCCAATGGAGCACGCAAAGAAGAATCTAAAAACTTGGATGAAAACTGAAAAGAGAAAAGCTGCCATAGCTCCTCTCGGTTCCGCATTATCTCTTTTAGGTGCAAAGGCAGAGGTCAAATATCAACCTAAAGGTGTGGTTGGGGCTATTAGTCCTTGGAATTTCCCTGTGAATCTTGCTCTAGCACCATTGGCTGGAATTATTGCTGCTGGCAATAGAGTAATGCATAAACCCTCAGAGCTTACTCCTGCCTCTTCAGACACGTTAAAAAGCATGATTGAGGAGTATTTTGATGAAGGTGAAATGGCAGTCTTTATTGGTGGTCCTGAAGTAGGTGCTGCCTTTAGCGGACTTGCGTTTGATCACATGCTTTATACCGGTAGTACTGCAGTGGCTAGACATGTAATGAAGGCCGCAGCTGAAAATCTAGTACCTTTAACTTTAGAGTTAGGAGGCAAGTCACCTGTTGTCGTAGGCAA
>CAYVAL010000026.1:0-8003 GCA_964449395.1 uncultured Gammaproteobacteria bacterium
CTGGAGAGATATTTAAGGAGGTTCCAAGGATTACAATTTATCCTAAGTCTCATTATGTAACATCTAGAGAAAAGATTTTACAGGCTATAGACTTCATAAAAGAAGAGCTAGTTCAGAGACTAGATTATTTAAGGAAGGAAAATAAATTAGTAGAAGCACAAAGACTTGAAGAGAGAACTAAATACGATATTGAGATGTTGAAGGAGCTTGGGTTTTGTTCTGGTATTGAAAATTACTCTAGATTTTTATCAGATAGACAACCTGGGGAGCCACCGCCAACCCTTTATGAATACTTGCCTCAAGATGCTTTGGTCTTTATTGATGAGTCTCATGTTTCCTTACCACAGCTAGGAGGCATGTATCGAGGCGATAGATCAAGAAAACAAACTTTAGTAGATTACGGTTTTAGGTTACCAGTAGCTTTAGACAATCGACCCCTTAGGTTCGATGAATGGGAAAAACTTTCTGGACAAAGAGTTTTTCTATCAGCCACACCAGCAAAATATGAGATAGAAAATTCAGGGAATATTACTGAATTAGTTGTACGGCCAACAGGTTTAACTGATCCGGAAGTAGAAATCAGACCAGCAACTCATCAGGTAGATGATTTACAAGAAGAGATCAATCAAATAGTTGCGAAAGGATACAGGGTGCTTGTAACTGTTTTAACTAAAAGGATGGCTGAAGACTTAACAGAGTATTTAGATGAAAATGGTACCAAAGTTAGATACCTGCATTCCGATATAGACACTGTTGAGCGGGTAGAAATCATAAGAGATTTAAGATTAGGAGCTTTTGATGTTTTAGTTGGAATTAACTTATTACGTGAAGGTTTGGATATACCTGAAGTAGCTTTAGTAGCTATTCTTGATGCAGATAAAGAAGGGTTCCTTAGGTCAGAAAGCTCATTAATCCAAACAATAGGTCGTGCTGCGAGGCATATAGAAGGAAAAGCTATCCTTTATGCAGATAAGATCACTGGCTCGATGGAAAGAGCTATCGGAGAGACTGATAGAAGGCGAGATATACAAGAAGCATTTAATCTCAAGCATTCAATAAAACCTAAAGGTATTGAAAAGAGTGTTAGTGATATCTTGGAAGGTGCTAGATCGGTCAAAGGTAAGTCTAAAACAAGAAGAAAATTAGATGAGTTGGCAGATATTGCATTTGAACCTATAGAAAGTTTTGATAATCCAGAAAAAGCTAGGAAAGAAATCATAAGATTGGAAGATCAAATGTATAAATATGCAAAAAATCTAGAGTTTGAGGAAGCTGCCAGTTATCGAGATAGAGTTGAGGAGTTGAAAGAAAAATTACTTCTTAGCTAATAAAAGTAATTCTTTATCTTTATAAAGTATAGATAAGCTTGTGTAATATAAATTAATTCGCTTTACATATTTTAGAACCTCATCATGCTTAACGAACTCTTTAGACTCTTTGCCATAACGTTCTTGTAAAACTTCTTTTAAGGCTAAAGCAACATCTGGCCATAGGTTTGGATTTAAGTTTGAAGATAGGGCAAGATTTCTTGCCAATTCAATATTCTTAAAACCTAAATTATAAGCAGCCAAAGACATCCATATTTTGTCTAGTTTAGGCGTTTCGATTGGGAGTCTGTCCATTGTCTTTTGAAAGTAATTTGCTCCCCCATAAATACTATCTTCTGCATTGGTTCTTTTATTGATGCCCATTTCCTTTGCAGTTTTTTGGGTTAACATCATCATTCCTCTTACACCTGTATTAGAAATTGCTTTAGGGTTCCAGTGTGACTCCTGATAGCTAATAGCAGCAAGAAGAGTCCAGTGGACATCTAAATTTTTTGCTGCCGCTTCGAAATAATTTTTGTACTTAGGCAATCTTGTTTCAGTTCTATCTAGAAAAATAGAAAACCCAGCTATATCTTCTTTCCAAAAGAATTCCAACTCTTCTTTCATGAAAGATTTATTTTCTTGCGAGTAAGATCCTAGAACTGGAGCCTCCAAAGTTAGAACTGTTAAGAGGCTTAGGAAGGAAATAAAAGAGTATCGTAACTTTAAATTATTTAACATAACTCCCCAAATTTTGTTCGCATTTTAGATAAAATCGGCAAAATTACTACCATCTAGATTCTATAAATTAAAAATACACTACATATAGTATGTGGTATATAAAAAAACCACAACATAAGCTATTTACTTAAGATTGGCTTTTATTACAATGTCGATCAACCATCAATGAACTCAATATTAGAAGTTTCAAAAAATATCATTGCCATTATAGGTTCTGAAAAACCCTCTGAGTTCAGATTAAATCAATTAAGGCGATCAATATTATTAGAAGAAGCCAAGAATATTACCTATAAAGAGATATATTTTTGCCATTTGAATATTCTATCGTCTGCCATTTCGCACGAAGAACTATCCGGGTTATCACAGCTAGTTAATGGATCTTACGAAGATATTGATTTAGAAAAAAGGCACCTCTTTATAACTCCAAGGATTGGGACTATTTCACCTTGGTCATCGAAGGCAACGGAAATATTAAAGAATTGCAACCTTGATTTTATAAATAGAGTTGAGAGAGGGTATTGTTACTTCGTATCAAAAGATATTAATCCTTTGGACTTGAGAGAGTTAGGAAATTCTTTGGCAGATAAAATGACTCAAGAAGTGCTTTTAGAACTTAAAGAAATTCCTAAGCTATTTTCTGATCTTAAACCTCAACCCTTATCAGATGTAGATCTCTCTTTAAACAATCAGAATGCATTACACGACGCTAATTCTGAACTTGGTTTAGCACTTAGCGATGAAGAAATCTCATACTTATATGAAAGTTATTCAAATACCAATAAAGATCCTACTGATGCAGAATTGATGATGTTTGCTCAAGCTAACTCCGAACATTGCCGTCATAAAATTTTTAATGCCGATTGGACGATCGATGGAAAAGAACAATCAAGAAGCCTTTTTGACATGATTCGTAATACATATCGAAACTCCTCTAAAGGGGTTATTTCTGCTTATGAAGACAATGCGGCAATACTTCAAGGTGATGTGGCTGAAAGATTTTATCCTCAGGAAGGAAGATATTCACCTCATGAAGAAGCAGTTAATATGGTTATCAAAGTAGAAACTCATAATCACCCAACAGCTATATCACCTTTTTCAGGTGCTGCAACTGGTTCGGGGGGTGAAATAAGAGATGAGGGCGCTACTGGAATAGGAGCTAAACCTAAGGCTGGATTAACTGGTTTTTCGGTTTCTAATTTACGTATTCCTGCCCTTAAAGAACAATGGGAATTGCAAGAAGAAAAACCCAATAGAATAGCTTCTCCTTTAAAAATAATGATTGATGCACCTATCGGGGCTGCATCTTTTAATAATGAGTTTGGACGACCAAATATACTAGGATATTTCAGAACCTTTGAATCGAAGAGCAATACTGAACATTTCGGTTATCACAAGCCAATAATGCTTGCAGGCGGACTGGGTAATATAAAAACAGATCATGCTTTGAAGAAAGACGTCCCAGTCGGCTCTAAATTGGTTGTTCTTGGGGGCCCAGCAATGCTAATTGGTCTTGGTGGAGGTTCTGCTTCATCCTTATCTTCAGGTGAAGGTGATACGGATTTGGATTTTGCTTCAGTGCAAAGAGAGAACCCCGAGATGGAAAGAAGATGCCAAGAAGTGCTCGATAGGTGTTGGCAGGATAAAAATAACCCCATATTGTTTATACATGATGTGGGGGCGGGAGGTCTTTCAAATGCCATCCCCGAACTCGTAAAAGATAGCGGACATGGTGGATTAATTGATCTTCGTGCTATACCTAATTCTGAACCTGGAATGACACCTATGGAAATCTGGTGTAACGAATCTCAGGAAAGATATGTACTAGCAATTTCTGAAACGAGCTTAGAGATGTTCTCGAATATATGTGAAAGGGAGAGATGTCCATATTCTATAGTTGGGGAAATTACTAATGGTAACAATCTTGAAGTCTATGATTCATATTTCGATAATTATCCAATTAGTCTTTCCCTCGAGATTTTGTTTGGTAAACCTCCCAAAACTCACCTCGCTTTTAAAAAAGAAACTGAAGAACGGGCTTTACTAAATTTACCTAAAACAGTAACCAATAAATTGCTGCATGAAGTTTTGAGACATCCAACTGTAGCTAGCAAGGGATTTTTAATAACTATAGGTGATAGATCAATAACAGGATTGATTGCTAGAGATCAACTAGTTGGACCTTGGCAAGTCCCAGTATCAGATTATGGTTTATGCAAAGCAACGTTCTCAAGTAAATCTGGTGAAGCCATGGCTATGGGCGAAAGAACTCCTCTTGCATTAATAAATGCTAGTGCGTCGGCAAAGATTGCAGTTGCCGAAGTAGTAACAAATATTTTGCCTTCCGGTATATCAAATATCTCAGATGTTAAGCTTTCAGCTAATTGGATGGGTTCGCCTGGAAAGTTACAAGGTAATAAGGACTTATTCGAGGCTGTAGAAGCTGTTGGAATGGATTTATGTCCGAAATGGAACATGACAATTCCTGTGGGAAAGGACTCTTTATCAATGTCCACGGAATGGAATGAAAGTGATGATAATAAATCTGTAATATCTCCCTTATCTCTAATTGTTTCAGGTTTTTCTCCTGTTAAAGATATATCTATTGCTGTTACTCCGGAACTTAAGCGAGAAAAAGAATCTGTTTTACTTTATATCGATTTAGCTAAAGGCAAAAAACGTATGGGCGGTAGCATACTATCTCAAATAAAAGGCCAGATGGGAGGAGACGCGCCTGATGTTGAGTGTATAAAAGAGATGCCATTATTTGTCGAAGCAATCTACAAGCTTCTTTCTCATAAAAAAATCTTGGCCTATCATGACCGCTCCGATGGAGGATTAATTACAACCTTATGTGAGATGTCTTTTGCCAGTAGATTGGGTTTAAGTTTAGACCTTGATAAGGTAGTTGAAGAAGATCATGAATTGATGAATTTTCTTTTTAATGAAGAATTGGGTGTTGTGATACAAGTCTGTTCCCAAGACTTAGATTTTGTATTCGAGACTTTTAATAAAACCGGCTTAGAAGATCATATTTATAATTTAGGTACACTTTCTGACCAACCATTAGTAGATATAAATTACAAAGGTCAAAATATTCTATCTTCATCTCTCAAGCCTTTGCTGGAGCATTGGCACAGAGTTGGCTTCGAGATTCAATCATTGAGGGATAATCCTGCTACAGCTGAATCGGAATATAGGAATGATACGGATCCTACAAAAGGTGGATTAAAACCAAATATTAATTTTTCTATACCTAAACTGATAGACTTAAAAAGTTCTAGACCAAGAATTGCAATTCTCAGAGAACAGGGAGTTAATGGCCAGAATGAAATGGCAGCCGCTTTTCACGAAGTTGGCTTCGATTGTTTTGACGTTCACATGACTGATTTAATTTCTAGTCGGCATCAACTTAAGGATTTTGAAGGTTTAGTGGCTTGTGGTGGATTTTCATATGGTGATGTTCTTGGTGCTGGGGGAGGTTGGGCAAATACTATTTTGTTTAATGCAGATCTGCGAAATCAATTTGGAGATTTCTTTCATAATGAAGAAGTATTTTCTTTGGGAGTGTGCAATGGCTGTCAGGCATTATCATTACTAAAGCCTTTAATTCCTGGTACTGAAAGCTGGCCAAGGTTTAAAAGAAATATTTCTGAAAAGTTTGAAGCTAGATTAGTACAAGTATCCGTAAAAGATTCTCCTTCAATCTTCTTTAAAGGTATGGAGGGGGCTGTAATCCCTGTTCCTGTAGCTCATGGAGAAGGTAAGGTAGAAATCCATAAAAGTCATTTAGATAATTTAACAAGTAATAAAGTTACCAGTATTTCTTATGCTGATCATAGCGGTAATCAGACTGAGGAATATCCTGCAAATCCTAATGGATCTATCTATGGAATAGCTGGAGTAACAAATGAAAGTGGCAATGTCACTATTATGATGCCACATCCAGAAAGGGCATTTCTAAATGATCAATATTCTTGGAGTCCAGAGGAGTGGTCTCATTACAGTCCTTGGATTAGGTTCTTTCTTAATGCTCGAGAATTTATAAAGTAAGTTTATTTCTTTCTTTCAATTGTGTGAGTAGTAAGTGGAAATTCACCTGTCTTTAGGTCTAAATAGAATTTTTTGATCACTATAGGAACAAATGGAAAGGCTAATTCTTTCCATGGTATTTCATCTTCTTGAAAAAACTGAACTTCAAGACTCTCTGTTGTTGCAGAGTAATCATCTTGAACAACTTTTGCCAGATAAAGCATATACACTTGATTTATTTGAGGAACATTAAATATTGCATAAAGTTCTCCCATTTCTACTTCTGTGTTAGTTTCTTCAAATGTCTCTCTAAAAGCTCCCTGAGAAACAGTTTCTCCATTTTCAAGGAAACCTCCCGGTAGAGTCCACTTACCGTATCTAGGCTCTATTGCTCTTTTACATAGAAGAATAGAATGGTCTTTCACGGGAATTGTACCGACAATGATATTAGGGTTCGTATAGTGAATGAAACCGCAACCAGTGCAGCAATCTCTTTCTCTATTATCCCCTTCAGGAATACTTTTTTCAGTTAAAGAACCGCATACGCTACAGTATTTCATTTATTTCATTTCGATTTCAGGCGTCGGAAGTATAAACTATACCTACACTTATTGTATAAATTGATGCTTGAACAAATTACGGACAAAATAATAAATTATTCCGGGAGACCTCCTGTAGATGAGCTAAGAAAGGCAGCTGTACTCATAGCAATAACAGACTCTAAAGACCCAGAGCTTATTTATACTCTTAGATCTAATAAGGTTGGTTCTCATGGTGGAGAGGTCTCATTTCCTGGTGGCATGTATGAGAAAGAAGATAAAGACTTAAAGAATACTGCACTTAGGGAATCTGAAGAAGAGACAGGTTTAGACAAAACAAAAGTTAATATTCTCGGTCCTATAGATACTGTAGTTTCTAGGTTTAATGTAAGCGTAACTCCATATATAGGTATTGTCCCTAGCGATATTCAGCTCAATGATAACTCTGATGAGATCGAGGCTTGTTTTCGAGTACCTTTATCATTTCTTTTAAAAGATAAAAGACATAGAAATGATGAAATTAACCGTAATGGAGATAAATTTTTTATGCCGGCATATGAATATGACTCTTATATAATATGGGGCTTAACAGCAATGATGACAGTTGATTTTCTGAATATAGCATTAGATGCAAGAATAGATTTAAAAACAAAAGGAAATTAGAAAAAAGGATAAATTATGCTTTATAAATTAGGAGAACATGAACCCATAATAGATGGTGATTTTTATGTGGCGGACTCCGCTACAGTTTTGGGAAAAGTTAGACTCTGTCAAGATGCAAGTGTATGGTTTGGAGCTGTCATAAGAGGAGATACTGAATTAATTACTATAGGTGAAAGATCAAATGTTCAAGAATGTTCTGTCTTGCATACTGATCTTGGATTCCCTTTAAATATTGGGAAAGATGTAACCATCGGCCATAAAGTGATGTTGCATGGCTGTACAGTTGGGGATGGTAGTCTTGTAGGTATAAACTCGGTTGTGCTAAATGGCGCCAAGATAGGAAAAGGATGTTTGATTGGAGCAAATGCCCTCATCACCGAAGGAATGGAAGTTCCTGACGGCTCTTTAGTCTTAGGATCACCCGGAAAAATTAAGGGTGAATTGAATGATGATCAAAAACAAGGTTTGCTACTCTCAGCACAACATTATGTACAAAACGGCAAAAGGTTCCAGAAAGAACTAGAGTTACTAGGATAATAGATATGAAAACAGAAGAAATAAAATATCAAGTTGAAGAACAGGAATATGCAGCATTCGTAGCATATCCCAAAAAAGAGACTGCTCCTTTAATTCTGATTGCTCATACGTGGGCGGGTAGGGATGAGTTCGTTGAAAATAAAGCTATTGAATTGGCTGAACAAGGTTTCGTTGCGATGGCAGTAGA
>CAYVAL010000027.1:0-7972 GCA_964449395.1 uncultured Gammaproteobacteria bacterium
AAATGTTCGTGCATGACCGATATGGGTATGGTCATAAACTGTCATACCACAAACATACATTTTGATTTTATTTTCTTCTATAGGAACAAAATTTTCTTTCTTACCGGATAGCGTGTTAAATATTTTCACAGTTCTGATGCTTCTTTCAGTTTCTTTACAACTTGTTGAGTACCAATTAAATTAACTACTCTATCCAACTCAGGGCCTTTGGTTTGGCCAGTGATCGCGCATCTTAATGGCATGAATAGCTCTTTTCCTTTCTTTCCGGTTGTAGAACCGATATTTTTAGCTGTTTCATTCCAGTCTAAGATTTCAGAAGTTATAACTTCTTGAGCTTGAAGATAAAACTCCTTACCAGCAGATTTTATGACATCGATAATTTCACTTCTTTCTCCAAGTGGAGTTAGGAATAAGTTATTAAGATAATCTTGGGCCTCATGAGGAAAATTAATATTATCTTTAATAAGGGCAATAAAATTATCCTTATCAATTGATGAAGGCAAATCTTCTAAAGAATCTTTCAGCCAACTCTTACACTCATTGAGATTCAAATCTTCAACCGCTTTCTTTTGCCAATAAAGGAGTTGATCCATGTCAAATTTACTAGGCGAACTAGAAATATTACCTATCTTAAATGCATCTGCTAACTCTCCATAAGTCTTCAAATCATTATCAGCGATGGTATGTCCAACTCTAGAGAGGTAATTAGCAACCGCAATGGGTAAGTAACCTTGCTCTCGTAAGTCGTTTATTGAAATACTACCATTTCTTTTGGATAAAGGAGCTCCATCTGATCCTGTAAAGAGTGAAACATGCGCATATGCAGGCAGTGAAAGCCCAAGTGCTTCTAAAAGAGCTATCTGTCTTGGGGTATTGCTAAGGTGATCGTCTCCTCTCAAGACAAGGTCTACTCCCATTAATGAGTCATCAATTGCATTTGCAAACATAAAAGTGGGTGTATTATCTTTTTTTCTGACAATAAAGTCGTCCAGATCAACGGTAGAGAAAGATTGCCCTCCTTTAACCAAATCTTTGAATTCAATTGTCATATCTTTTGGGATTCTAAATCTATATACGGGTTTGTTTCCTTTATCCAATTCTTCTCTTACTTCTTCTTCAGTAGCATTTGACCACACTCCTGTATACCGAGGCGGCTGCCCAGATGCAATTTGATTTCGTCTAATAATCTTTAATTCCTCTTCACTGGTAAAGCATGGGTATATGAGATCTTTTTCTAAAAGAGTATTGTAAAACTCTTCATACAGATCAATTCTTTCAGATTGATAATAAGAATCTTCGTTGCCTCCTACTCCTGGACCTTCATCCCAATCTAAGGCCATCCATCTCAAATCATTACAAATCGCTACAGAGAACTCCTTTTTAGATCTTTCTAAATCTGTATCTTCAATTCTTAATAAGAAAGATCCATTGTTCTTCTTTGCTACAAGCGAACTAAACAGGGATGTGCGTAAATTTCCAAGGTGTAAGAGACCTGTTGGGCTTGGACAAAACCTAGTTTTATTTACCTTCATATCCTTAATATATTGGAAGCTTAACCATAAACTTCGTATTATAGCCTCCTCACGCATATGAATTTAAAAGAAATATGAACAAACTCACTTCTATCTTTAGTTTAGCAGCAATTTTTATTGGGCTTGCTTGGGTTGTGGGTTGTTCTCAAAATGAAAAGGAGATAAAAGTGATAACTTTCGAAACAACACTGGGTCCAATAGTAATAGAGCTCTTTGAAGAAGAAGCACCTGTAACATCTAAGAACTTCTTAGAGTATGCAGAAAGTGGTTTTTTTAATGGGACCTTATTTCATAGAGTCATCCCGGGTTTTGTCATTCAAGGCGGAGGAATGGAATCTGGTATGGTTAACAAAGAAGGAAATCCTCCTATTATGAACGAAGCAAATAATGGCGTAAAAAATCTAAAATGGTCTTTGTCCATGGCTCGTACCAATGATCCACATTCTGCGAGCTCTCAATTCTTTATCAACCTGGTAAATAATGTCTCTTTAGATCACACGGAAGAAACCATTCAAGGCTGGGGTTACGCAGTTTTTGGGGAGGTTGTTGATGGCTTTGAAACTGTTGAAGCTATTGCCTCTGCTGCTACAGGTTCTTCTGGTTTTCATCAGGATGTGCCGCTGGAAGAAATTTCTATAATAGACACCAAAGTCACAACTGAATAAATAATTCAAAAACAAGGAATGGCTTACTGTTTTATATCTGATCTCCACTTACAGGAAAGTAGGCCAGATATTACTAAAGCTTTTCTAGGCTTTCTTGAGAATACTGCCTATAAAGCAGAAAGGCTATATATCCTCGGTGATTTATTTGAAGCCTGGATAGGAGATGATGATCAAAATAATCTCATCTCAGAAATCCAGGCTGCTCTTCTAAAAACAAACAAAACTACAAAAATCTTTTTCTTACATGGAAATAGGGACTTTTTGATTGGAACTGAATTCGCCTCTTCCTCTGGTTTAGAAATTCTTAATGATCCCACTATTGAAGAAATGTTTGGAAACCGCGTTCTCTTGATGCATGGAGATTTACTGTGTATAGAAGACCATGATTATCAAGCCTTTAGGAAGACTAGTAGAGATGCTAAATGGCAAGATGAATTTCTAAATAAGTCTATTGAGGAGAGAAGAGAAATTGCTCACAAACTAAGGACTATTAGTAAAGAAGCAACAGGGATAAAGAAAGAAGAAATTATGGATGTTTCTGCAACTGAGGTTATTAGAACAATGGAAGAGTCCGCCGTCAATCTGCTAATACATGGCCATACACATAGGCCAAAATCTCATAAGATTACAGTCAATGATAAGCCTGCTGAAAGGATTGTTCTAGGAGATTGGGATGCATACGGCTGGTATCTATGGATGGACTCCAGCTCTTGCGAATTAAAAAATTTTTCTATCTCCTAGAAATAAATAACAACTGAAACAATAGTCCAATAATTAAAATTAACATCCCTAGGATAATTCTTGGATCACTGTAATAGCCAATTGGCTCAACGGGGAATGCAATGGTCTTTTGTAATGCAGCAATTTTAAAAGCATGCCTATCTCTCATGTCAGGATGAGTAACTATCTCCATGAATGCTCTACGGCTTTTATATCTCATTAAAGCTGCTTGATCCCAAGTCTCTGCCCCTTCGATGCCAACTAAATCCATAGATTCCCAGATAGCATAACCTCCAAAGATTGGATGCGAGGCTCTTTTGAGAAGATTTGGCCACATATGCTCCATGTATCTAGACATCAGTTGATCAGCTGATTCTCCTGAACTTGCACCCGCTACATCTTCGGGATTCTTATTCATTTCTATACTGTTCACCATAATGAATTGCCTTCCGGTATCTTTCTCCATAAACTTTCGGAGAAAATCTTTTCTTAGCTCAGATGAGATATAAAAGCCATCATCGGAGTCTGAGGGCATTCCAACATTTCTTAAATTTTGATCATACTTAATTAGGAAATCCTGTATTTCGTCTTCGCTTAGCTTTCCTCCCATATCCGTATACCAGAAGAAAAAGCATGTATAAATCGTTACTAAAATTAACCAAGTTTTCATATTTACTATTATCGAATATCTTTTTTTTATTAATAGTAGGTTAAAAGCTTTACAAAATCATCCTTTAATTATACTGTATATATATACAGTATTAATTTATAAAACCCTTATGAAAATTGACTATCTGGGCGATGCATCAGAGGAAGATCTGTCTCTTCTAGAACTCCCCTATTTCTTAAATACGGTTCGAGTGGGCTGGCCAAGTCCTGCGGATGATTATGTAGAAAGACCAATAGATCTAAATGAATATTTAATCAAAAATCCAGCTGCCACATACTTTGTTCGTGTTAGCGGTGATTCAATGGTAAATGCACATATAGGAGATGGAGCTATATTGATAGTTGATAGAAGTATAGAACCAGGCCATAACAAAATTGTTATAGCCTCAATAGATGGATCTTACGCATGTAAAAGATTATTACTCAAACCAAAAATATGTCTTATGTCTGAAAACCCAAAATACCCACCCATATTGATTAATCAAGAAGAGGAATTGGAAATAGCGGGTACAGTTATAGCCTCTATCAATCTTTATTAAATCATGACTTTTGCATTAGTTGATTGCAATAGCTTCTATGCTTCATGCGAGAGGATATTTAGACCAGATATTAAAAAACGGCCTGTGGTTGTTCTATCAAATAATGATGGTTGCGTAGTTGCCCTATCAAAAGAAGCTAAGCAGCTTGGAATAAAAATGTGCGAGCCCTGGTTTAAAATAGAAAAATCTTTTGTAAAAAAGGGAGGTGTAGCCTTCTCTTCGAATTATGAGCTGTATGCTGATGTATCCTCTAGAGTAATGCAGACTTTAGAGCACTTATCTCCTAAGGTAGAAGTTTACAGTATAGATGAAGCATTCTTAGATCTTACTGGTCTAAGGAATTATGCAGAGTTTGGATATCAATGCAAAGAAACTATAGATCAATGGGTCGGGGTTCCAGTCTGTGTTGGTATAGGGCCAACAAAGACTTTAGCAAAAGCGGCTAACTATGGTGCAAAGCATTACCCCGCAACTAATGGTGTGGTTGATCTGACGGATAAGAATAGACGAAAAAAGTTAATGGCTTTAATGCCTGTTAAAGAAATCTGGGGTGTTGGCAGTAGAATAAACAAAAAACTAAATAGTCTGGGAATAGAAACCGCCCTTGATTTAGTAGAAGTAGATACGAAATTAATAAAGAGAAAATTCAGTAGTGTACTTGAAAGAACTATCATGGAATTAAAAGGGTATCCGTGTATAGGTTTAGAGCAACAACCCAAGACAAAAAAACAAATAGTAGTTAGCAGAACGTTTAGTAAAAAAATTAATGATCTTGATGCTATCAATGAAGCTGTCAGTGACTACGCATCTCGTGCATGTGAAAAATTAAGAAAAGAAGATCAATACTGCAAGATGGTTTCTGTTTTCATGAGAACTAATTACTTTCGAAAGCAAGACCAGCAATATCATGGATTTAGAAGTTATAAATTATTCTCTCCAACGAATGACACTAGAGATATCTTGAATGCTACAAGACAACTCACAAGACAAATATTTAGAACCAATATCAACTTTATAAAGGCAGGTGTGATGCTAAGTGATTTTTACGATGAGGATGTGTATCAAGGTGACTTATTTAGAACAAGAGACAAGAGGATTGATAGCAAAGAGTTAATGACAACTATTGATAAAATAAATTCTTCTGGAGTTGGGAAAGTTACTTTTGCTTCTCAAGGAATTAGAAAATCATGGTCTATGAGGAGATTATTGAAATCACCTCGATATCTTACAAACTGGGAAGAAATACCTGTTGTGAAATAGTCTTAACAGCCACTATGAAATCTAAAAAGATCGTCTTTCTTATTAACAAATTCGGCCTCAATTGAAGAGAAATATGCAAGTCTTTGCGACCAGTCCTCATCATAAATCTTAGTATAAAGATCTAAATAAAGATCGCAATGACGTGCCTCAGCTTCATACAGCTTAGAGTAAAATTTGCTTAGTATTGGAGAAAGATGAGGTATCAAAGCATGAAATCTCTCGCAGGATCGAGCTTCGATCAATGAGCACACAATAAATGTATCTTTTAGTCTCTCAGGTTCTTTAGAAGAGCAGGCATCATATAAAGTTCTTGCATATTTACCTGACTTTAAATTTTTGTATTTATAACCAAGTTTATTAAGAATACGAATAACTTGCTCAAAGTGCAGTAACTCTTCCCTGGCAAGGGGGGAAAGTGCTTTTGCTAAATTAAAATGTGGATATTTATGAATTAGTGAAATAGCTGTCGTGGCGGCTTTTTTTTCGCAATGGGCATGATCTATGAGAAGTAATTCTATGGAGTTTAAAGCTTTTTTAACCCAGCTATGAGGAGTAGGAGAACTAAGAATAGTTTCCCAAGTATCAGGCATTAAAGAAGTTTTCGGTTTTGAAATATCTCTGATAATGAGCCTCAGACAACTGAAATAGCTCTTCTTCCATAACTTTTTTCAATTCTGATAGGTTTCGTACCGAATCATTTATAAGATCGAACCCAAAGTCACCAGGGTCGGTGATAGATTGACTACCAGATCGAAGAAGATCAAATACCCAACAAAGGGAATTACTATCGCCATCAAACTTGACCTTATATTCTTGCAGTTTTGATCTAAGTAACCCTTCATCTGTAATCGAAACCTTCGATTGCATAATCTGCACTTTCAAGAGCTCAAGTCTATTTAGAACAGACCTCTTCTCTATGTCATCGTAAGCATTCCATTTGATTATTTCATGCTGGAATCTTTTACATCCTCTACAAACCTCATCTCCAAAGACCGTGGAGCAGACACCTATACAGGGAGTTTTAACTGACTTACTCATTTATTCTTATGATATATCTAAGTCATTTCAACGCAACTTTAAATTGAAGATTATGCTAATATGCCGCACCAAATATAAACTGCGTTAGAAATTATCATGCTAGAAAACTATAAAAATCATGTAGAAGAAAGGTTAAAGGAAGGAATACCACCCCTACCACTAAATGCTGAACAAGTTTCAGATCTAGTTGAACTCTTAAAATCACCTCCAAATGGAGAGGAAGATTACTTATTAGATCTAATTACAAATAGGACACCTGCTGGAGTAGATCCAGCAGCTTATGTGAAAGCTGCATTTCTTACGGCGCTTGCGAAAGCTGAAACTTCATCTCCTTTAATAGACAAAAAGCATGCCACTAAGTTACTAGGAACCATGCTGGGGGGTTATAACGTTGAATCTCTAATAAGCTTACTTGGAGATGACGAAGTTGGCTCTCTTGCAGCAGACGGTTTAAGTAAAACTCTTTTGATGTTCAATGCCAAGCATGATGTTATTGAACTAGCTAAGATTAATGATAATGCCAAAAGAGTTGTAGAGTCTTGGTCAGATGGTGAGTGGTTTACAAGCAAACCAAAACTTCCAGAAGTAATAAAAGCAATAGTGTTTCGTGTAGATGGTGAAATCAATACTGATGATCTATCGCCTGCACCTGATGCCCCTTCTAGACCTGATATACCTCTTCATGCCCTAGCAATGCTAAAGAAGACTATGCAAGATCCTATTAAAACTATTGAAAAGTTAAAGGAATCTGGTCTGCCAGTGGTATTTGTTGGCGATGTAGTGGGAACAGGATCATCCAGAAAATCAGCAACTAACTCTTTGTTGTGGCATATAGGAGAAGATATACCTTTTATACCCAATAAAAAACAAGCTGGAATTTGTATAGGCGGAAAGATTGCACCAATCTTCTTTAATACTCTTGAAGATTCAGGAGCATTAGCCTTCGAATGTGATGTCAGCAATATGAATCTAGGTGATGTTATTGAGATTTACCCTTATGAACAAAAGGTTGTTAAATCAGACACGCAAGAAGAGCTGTGTGGTTTTAAATATAAATCAAATACCCTACTAGATGGAGTAAGAGCAGGCGGAAGAATCCCTCTAATTATAGGCAGAAGTCTTACAGACGAAACAAGAGAGATTCTAAAACTGGAGTCCTCAAAAGTGTTTACTCGTCCAGAAGAAGCTAAAAAAAGTGAGAAAGGTTTTACCCTGGCACAAAAAATGGTTGGTAAAGCCTGCGGTGTCGAAGGGATAAGGCCTGGAATATACTGTGAACCTAGAATGTCTACAGTAGGCAGTCAAGATACTACTGGACCCATGACTAGAGATGAACTTAAAGAGCTTGCGTGCTTAGGATTTAATTCAGACTTGGTTATGCAGTCTTTTTGTCATACTGCAGCCTACCCTCTTCCTAAAGATATAGAAATGCAACATACACTTCCCGAATTTATACAAACAAGAGGCGGGGTAGCCTTAAGACCAGGAGACGGAATTATCCATTCATGGTTAAATCGAATGCTGCTACCTGATATGGTAGGTACTGGCG
>CAYVAL010000028.1:0-7932 GCA_964449395.1 uncultured Gammaproteobacteria bacterium
ATCCACCTGCATTTATTCCGAAACTCGTAAAACCTGAAATGGTTCCCCAGAACGATCCTCTGAAGAAAGAAACAGATTTTTCTTTTGATTCTCTTGAGAATAAAAAATAATTTAAAGCAAAAAGAATAGCCAGAGATCCAAGAAATATCCTTATATTATCTTCAGAGAGGTAACTAAACCAAAAGAATCCTAATAATATTCCTACAAAAGCAGCCGGAAGAAGAATAAGTAAGTTCTTAAAATGAAAGCTCTTTCTATAACTATAGATACTTATTAAATCTTGTATACAAAGAATAGGTAACAGAATAGCGGCGGCCTGAAGTGGAGATATAACCAGAGACATCAACGGAACTCCCATTATGGCTAGAGGTCCGGCAAATCCTCCTTTTGCAATACCGTAGAGCAAAACGGCTGGTATTGAGACCAAATAAAAGATTGGTTCGTAGATAAGCACTAGTTAGCTAGTGGATCGAAAACAACTTTTATAGATTTTGAGCTCTTATCATCTGCTGTTTTAAAGGCTTCTTTTGAATCTTCTAGATGATATCTGTGAGTAATTATAGTTTCTCCAATTGTTGGATATTTAGCGATAACTTTTGCTGCAACTGTAAAGTCTCTTACACCTTCTGTTGCGCTATACATTATTGAAGGGAATATTTTAATTTCATTCATTATAATTCTTAATCCTGGCAGATTAATACCTTTAAGAGGTATTCCTAAGAGTACAATCCATGATCCTGGTTTTGCGCTTTTAGCGGACAAATCTAAAGTATCATCGTTACCTACACAATCTAACACTCTGTCATACTGACCAGATAATTGACCCGCACCTAATTTTAGCCCAGCTTCATTTTGATGATCGTACTTCGCATATAAATCTACCTCGCATCCCAGATATTTAGCAGCAACAATTGAACACAATCCAATTGTTCCGCCACCAATTACTGCAATACGATGATTATCATTTGTTTCGGTTTTTATTAAACCGTGTAAAGCAACAGCCAAAGGTTCAACTAAGCAGGCATCTTTGATAGGCACTCTAGGATCTAACTCAATTAAACAGCTTTCTGGAACAATTATCTTCTCAGCCATTCCACCATTGATACTCATTCCCATGCCTTTACTATTGTTTTTACAAAGATGATAATTTTCTTTGTAACAATTACTGCAATCTCCGCAAGGAATTATGGGTTCAATAGCAACATTTTTTCCATTTTTTGTTATACCTGAAATTTCATGACCTGCCACATGGGGTGAATGAGAACCTGCTTTTAAGAGATGCAAGTCACTGCCACAAATACCTGCAGAAGCTATCTGGACCAAAACACCCTCGCCTTTAGGTTCAGGAATATCTGAAGTCTTAACTTTTCCATCTGCGTAAGAAACCGCCTTCATTTCATGCCTCTATTATTTCTTCCATGGTATTAATTGTCGTGTGTTGCGCAGATACTCTGTGTAATCATCTCTTCTTTCCAGGCTTCTATTATCCATCATCTTGCAAGTTATCAAACTGAACATAAGATTCATAATTAAAGGGCAAACAAATAAATACCAAAAGTCGGGTTCAATAGAGATTGTCATAAAGAATATACCCCACCAAAACAGAATTTCTCCTAAATAATTCGGATGTCGAGAACGTGTCCACAGACCATCCTTCATGGTTTTACCAATATTAGAACTATTACTTCTAAAAGTTCTCATTTGTTCGTCTGCAACGGTTTCTAATACTACGGCACTTATTGTGAAAATACTTGCCAGATATAGATATACATTAGCCGTATTAGTTGAAATAGATAATCCATAATAAAGAGGTAAAAGAGATAAATTTACCTGTAAGGTTGGATAAATATGTATTCCAAATAAATCAATTAAAATTGAGAAAGGTTTTTTCTTTAAATCGACATACCTAAAGTCTTCATCACCTAAGCCTTTCCAGTCTCGCAACCAATTGAGAGTTAATCTGAAAGCCCAAAATAATACTGGCAATACTATAAGGAGAGTTTTCTCTAGATTAATTTGCCCTGATTCAGGGTAAATAGCTAAGTAGATTACTATGGGTATAGGGGCAACCGACCAAAAAGGGTCATATAAACTAGAGTTATTGAATATTTGGCTTGCAATAAAGACCGATAAAGTGCCAACTAAATGACCTGAAAGAAGCATTAACCATTGATTAATATCAGTTAAATAATTGCATGTAACAACGGCTGCCATAAAAGCAGCCGAATACGTAATGATTGTTACTGTATAGCTTCGTAACATTTCAAGATTAAGAACTAGCTACAACCCCTCCATCGCAAGTTATTGTTTGTCCAACTGTATAGGCTCCTGCTCTAGAGCTTAAAAATATAGCTAAGCCTGCAATGTCTTCTGGTGTCCCTACCCTTCCTCTTGGATTACTATTTCCAAGTTCAGACCAATCTATATCTATATCCCCTCCTCCGCCTACACCTGTGCTTAACATCCAAGTTGGAAAAGGACCGGGTGCAATAGCATTTACAATAATATTTTCTCTTACGAGTGATGCCGCCAAAACACGAGTAAGATGATGTAAAGCAGCTTTTGAAGGTCCGTACGAAAATGCATCGAATAATCCTGTTTTTATTCCATCAATACTACCAATATTAATAACTCGGGAAGGATCTTCTGCAGTGCCTGAATTTCTTAATAAGGGAAGTAATTTTTGCGTGAGAAAAAATACACCTTTTACATTTGTATCCATAACTTTATCCCAACCTTTCTCAGAATACTCATCAATAGGCTCGCCCCATGAAGCGCCTGCGTTATTTACTAAAATATCTAAACTATCTTGCTGAGATATTGCATTGGATAGTGCAGTGATTCCATCTAAATTAGATAAATCTGCAGGAACTGAAATACAAGTGCCTCCGTATTCATCTTGCAGTCTTTGTGCTGTTGCGTCACAAACCTCAGCCTTTCTTGAACTTATATATACTTTTGCTCCATTGGCAAGAAAACCCGCCGCAATCATTTCTCCTATGCCTCGTGATCCACCAGTTACTAAGGCAACTTTTCCTTCAATTGAAAATAAATTTTTCATGACTCTCCTTGATAATTAATAAATATTCCCCATATAAGTAGTGTAAGTGCCTACGGGGCTTACGTAAATTATTTAATTACTTGCTTAAAATAGGAGAAAAAAATGATAAATAATACTTTTGACTTATTGTGGAGAGACATCTCTCCATTCACTATAGGTTTTGATAGAACTTTTGACACGCTATCACTATTAGCCAATTCAAAACAACAGGCATCTAACTACCCGCCTTATAACATTAGAAAGGTTAGTGAAGATAAATACACCATTGAACTTGCCGTTGCAGGTTTCGAAGAAAATGAAATTGATATTGAAACTGCCGGTGAAAACTTAACTATTAAAGGCTCCAGAAATAAAGATGCCTCAGAAGGCCTTGTTCATCAAGGTTTGGCTGCTAGAGACTTTACTAAAACATTTGTTCTTTCTGACGATATGATTATAAAAGGTGCGGCACTGAGTAACGGAATGTTGTACATCGGAGTAGAAAGAGTAATACCTGAAAACAAGAAACCTAGAAAAATAGATTTTACTTCTAAAAGTAAATTACTAGGCTAGCAAAGATAGGAGGGTTTAACTCTCCTTCTTTTATTTTCATAAGTTAACTTTTTATACTGAACCTAAATGAGTGCTATTAAAACAATCGAAAGATTGAAAAAGGTGGCCGTCGGTGAGAGGGTTCATTTTATAATTCAGAGTCTCAATGGTTATCGAGTACAAAGTTCAGCTTTAAATAAAGAAGCATCTGAGCTATGCAATTTGTTAGAAGAATCAAACATCTCAATTATCTGTGATGAGCCAATCTTAAAAAATGATTTTGTTATTCTATTAACAGTTCCCGAAATTACTCATTCGAATCAAAAAACTTTTGATGAAGTTCCTGTATTTGGATTAGAGCATCAATTTAAGTTAATTGAAGATCTAGAGCTCAGCAATAGTATTATTAACCTATTTAGAGTTGAATAGGCTTCTTAAATAAAAGAGTCATACGATCACTTTCTCCTATATCAGAATATTTTTCACGATCCTTATCTTTTAATCTGTAGTTAGGCGGTAGAGTCCATACACCTTTGGGGTGATCTGCTGTATCTTTGGGATTAGCATTTATTTCTGATTTTGCAGCTAATTCAAAGCCATGTTTTTTTGCTATTTTAATAGCGTGTGCCTCAGTGACGTAGCCACTCTTCTTCATCATCTCCATTGAAGTTCCTGGTTTAGCTCTATGTTCTACAATTCCAAAGACTCCTCCTGGCTTGAGTGACTTGAAAGTATTTGAAAAAATATTATCTAAGTTTGGTCCTAGCCAGTTATGAAGATTTCTAAAAGTTAAAACTGCATCAACAGAATTCTCTTCGGCTAGTTCAGAATATAAATCCACTATCTCAACTCTTCCATACATAGGGTTATTAGACATTTTCTTTTCAAAATTTGCCCTACCTCTTCTGTAGTAGGCTATTTCTGAGTCTTTACTCCAATGAGCTGCTATTAATGTTCCTGGATAATGGATGTAATTAGCTAATATTTCAGTATACCAACCGCCTCCAGGTGAGAGCTCTATAACAACCATATCCGATTCAATACCAAAGAAAGATAGAGTTTCTATAGGGTTTCTTGAGGAATCTCTTAGAGTATTTTTTGGGGTTCTATCCTCACTTGCCACGGCTCCCTTTAAGTCATGAGCTGCTAAGGGTGTAATAGTTAGAGTAAGAAGAATTAAAAGTAAGTTTTTTATAGTAGATTGCATAAAAAAATAATATATCTAAATGGCTGTTTTGAGAAGAGTTGAGATAACTCTTTCAAGTTGATCTATGTTCCCGCATTGAAAGACTTTTGTGCAATAAGCAGAATATTTGGTCATTACTGAATCTCCGGTATCCCATCTATATTTACCTTCAGGATTTAACCAAAACACTTGTTTTGATCTTTCTTTAATTGATTTCATCAAATGAGCTTTTTCTGGACCAAAATTATTTCTAGCGTCTCCAAGTATTACTACCGTTGTTTTATTGTCTATTTCATCTAAACAAAGACTTACAAAATCAGTCAAAGCTTGTCCATAGTCTGTTGATCCACCTCCATGCTTTTGTAGTGCTTTCTCAATAGCCTCGTCTAACTTTGCATCTTTGAAGTCATTAGTCACTTCACCTAAGTTAGAGGAAAAAACAAAAGCTCTTAATTTTGATACAACTTCACTTAAACTAAATAAGAACATCAGCATAAACCTGGCATAAGCACCCACTGAGCCGCTGACATCACATATTACATATATCTTTGGTCTATCTACCTTTTTATAAGCCCAACTTAAATTGAATAAAATGCCTTGATTTACCCAATTATCTCTAATTGTCTTTCTGATATCTAACTTGCCTTTCTTAAAGTTTTTCTTTCTTCTGGAATGCAAGTTAGCTAATTTTTTTGCCATCTTTCTCACCAAGGAATGAACTTCATTTAAATAAGATCTGTCAATTTGGGCCATGTTCATTGATTTAAAGATTTGTTCTCTGAGTTGTTCTCCAGATACATCTCCGTGCAAGAGGAACTGTTGCTGCACATAATCAGAAACTCTTTCTCTTAAATTCGTGAGTTGATTCCTAAGTTCTTGTTCAAGATCTGAAGGTAATTCATCTTCTCTAGAGGAACCTAATTGCATCAATTCATCTTCTAGCTTACCGACACCCATCTTTTCTAAGATACGTCTTGTAAAAACTGATCTTTGGGTAAAGTATCTTATTTCTCTGATTTCAGCCTCTTCAGCTGCATCGGCAATAGATAACATCAATTCGCCTTGAGAACCCTCCAGTAATTTTTTTGCTAAGTCTGAATCTACGTCCTTTATATCGGATAGTTGATCCATATCAACAGATACTTGTTGTTTTATTTCATCTGAAAAGAAATCATCGAAACAAGCATTAAACTTATCTTTTTCGTCGGGAGTTTTAGATAGAACTATTGATAATGTTCTTTTAAGTAATTCTTTATCGTCGTAACCCACTGAATCCACTACAGACACAGCATCGATGGTTTCAGCTGGAGATACTCTAACATTAGAGTTTCTAAGTGCTTTTACAAAATCAGTTAAGACTTTTTCCATCTGATGTTTCAGTAGCTGATGACACCAAAGCAGGAATCTCTTTTTTCACTACTTCTATATCTTGTTGATGTTTAAGCAGAACATTTAATGTGTCTTCTGCTAATTTTGCATCTAACTCTTCAGAATTAAGAAGAATTACTGTCTTCGCCCAGTCTATTGTTTCGCTAATTGCAGGTAGTTTCTTTAAATCTAATTCTCTTATACCTTGAACAAAATTAACTAGTTGAATTTGCATAGATTCAGAGATCTCTGGAACTCTTGCTTGTACGATCTGTCTTTCCAGTTTCGCATCTGGAAACGGTATATACAGATGCAGACATCTTCTTTTTAAAGCATCTCCAATTTCTCGACTGTTGTTACTAGTTAATACGACTAATGGTTTGATATCAGCTTTCCTCACTCCTAATTCAGGTATAGATATTTGGAATTCAGAGAGGATCTCCAAGAGTAAAGCTTCAAATTCTTCATCAGATTTGTCGACCTCATCAATCAATAAAACAGATCCTTTCTCAGATGTAAGAGCTTCCAGTAGAGGTCTGGTTTCTAAGAAGTCTTCTGAGAAGAAAATATCTTCAAATTTCATTAATCTATCAAGTGATTCTTTAAGTCCTTTGGCACCTTCTAGCACTTCTTGCATTTGTTCTTTTAAAATTTGGGTATATAAAAGCTGTTTTCCATATCTCCATTCGTAAAGTGCTTTTGATTCATCTAAGCCTTCGTAGCATTGCAGCCTTATCATGTCTTTTTTGAAATAAAGCGCCGCTGTATTGGCTAATTCTGTTTTTCCAACTCCAGGAGGTCCTTCAATTAGAATAGGTTTCTCTAGTTGTGAAGCTAGAAATACTGCTGTGGCAATTTGCTCACTGCAAATATAGCCATGTTTTGCAAATCCTTTAGTAATATCTTTAATGATTTTCTTAGGTCCGTCTGTCATCAATCTTCTCCTATCAATTTCTTTAGAGCATCAATGACACTTAATGGGTCATCGACAAATAGGTGGTGCATAGTCCCTGGAATCCCTATTACTCTTTCTTCTGGAATATTCCCAACATAGAGGGTGTAATCCAAAATCTCTTGTGTAAAAATTTGGCTCATTAAACCATAAACAATATTAATTGGGCATTTAATGGCCATAAGAATATCGGTTAAATCTTTTGACTTATAGCTCTTCATTATTTTTCCATCGGATTTCAAAACCCAACCATCATCTCGTTGCTTGAATGAATTGGAGGCTATATGTTTTAGTAAATAGTCATTCCTGCATGGCTGAGGTGGAATTAACCTAAAACTATCCATTGCGGCATCTTTATCATCATAAATAAAATCTGCTCTTATCATCGATTTGTTTGAAGAGAATCCTCTTACTTTGTCTGGTGGCAGAACAACTATTGAGTCTAATAAAGTTAGCGACTTGAATAATTCAGGATAGATAGAAGTTGCATTTAAAGATATTGAACCGCCCATACTATGGGATACAAAGTCTGCCTGTTTCCAATTCATATCCTCACAGACAGCCTTTATTTCATCAGCAAATATTTCTTGGGAATAAGACTCACGATGATCGCTGTCTCCAGAACCCGAAAGATCTATTGCAACCACACAAAATTTTTCTATAAATGCGGGAGCAACAAAGTCCCACCAGTGAGCATGAGCACTGTATCCATGTATAAAAAATAATCCGGGTTTACTCTCCTCTCCCCAAACTAGGTAATTAATCGTTTTATCATGAACCTGAATCTGCTTTGAAGCAGGTTCGATCAATAATGATTCATTGAACCAATCGATA
>CAYVAL010000029.1:0-7806 GCA_964449395.1 uncultured Gammaproteobacteria bacterium
TCCATAAATCTGGAAACAGAAATTGAGTTGAGAGAATCAAAATAGTTGATATCTTTTAGGTCCATTAATGGATGGGTAATTCTTGAATTTCTTAGAGATGAAATTTCAATCAAATCTTTTTCCAAAGAATCACACATATTCTTTTCTTCAAGACTTATAAGAGGGTCAGTAATTTTTTTACAAGGTAAAAAACTAAGAATGATTGGCTCGGTTGAGACCCAAAGTGGTAAACGATTTTCAGAAAAGAAAAATCTTAGGGTTTTGCCTTGGAATGAAAAAGTAGAGGTTAATTTCTCATTCTTGACCTCAAGTTTATACTGATTTATAAAATTCTCTGGAGTGGCAAGTGCTTTTTTTACAGCAGGGTCTTTTAAGATCAGAGAATTACCACTTAAGCTTATAAAAAGAGATGAAAGACTATCTCTCATTCCTTTCTTGATTGATTTTTGATCCGAACCATCTATTGCTATTTCAATATCATAAGCCTGTTTCAGGCCAAATATCTCTTCACTACCTAATGTCAGAGTATTAAGTAATATCGCTATAAATAAAGTTATTTTCTTTAGCATCTTCAATTAAATAAGAAGTATTTGGTTAAGATTGATAAAATAGAGTAAAACGGCCTTTAAGTCGATGACTACAGAAGATAAAACAGATTTAGAAGACTCACAAATACTAAGGGAAGACGCTAGGAATTCCGATACTAAGTACAATCAAAAACCTATGAACTATAAAGAGGCAGGAGTTGATGTTGAGGCTGGTTATGAATTGGTCCAACAGATTAAACCCTTTGTTAAAAAAACTCTAAGACCAGAAATACTTTCTGGATTAGGCTCGTTTTCTGCTCTAAGTCGTATTCCAAGTCATATCAAAAACCCTATTTTAGTAACCTGCACAGATGGTGTTGGAACCAAAATTGAGATAGCCCGGGAGCTAAATTCCTTTGAGACCATCGGTATTGATTGGTGGCAATGAGTGTAAACGACCTAATAGTCTGCGGTGCAGAACCTCTTGTGTTCCTTGATTACTATGTGACTGACAAACTTAAAGTAGATGTAGCAACTGAAGTGATAAAAGGCATTGCTAAAGGATGTGAACTTTCCAATTGCTCTTTGGTTGGCGGTGAAACCGCAGAACATCCTGGAAGTTTTCCAGAAAATAGTTTTGATTTGGCAGGATTTTGTTTAGGTGTAGTTGATGAAGATGAATTGATAGGTGTTGAAGGTCCAAAAAATAAAGACGTCTTAATAGGGATAGAATCTTCAGGATTTCACTCCAATGGATTTTCTTTGGTACGAAAGGTTATTAAAGACTATGACCTGAATTTGGAGATGAATGTTGAAGGATTGCCGCTTGGTGAAATTCTTTTAAAGCCTACCCGAATTTATGTACCTGAGATCCTTTCTTTAAAGAAATCAGTAAATATCAATGCTATATCGCACATAACAGGTGGAGGGTTTATAGAAAATATTCCAAGAATGTTAAACGAGACACAAAAAGCAGTCATTAAACACGATTTTAATGATTGGCCCTCAGGAAAATATTTTAATTGGTTATCAGAGATAGCCAATATAGCTAAAGAGGATCTTCTTCAAACCTTCAATTGTGGAGTTGGGTTAGTTCTGGCTGTAAATCAAGCGGATGAAGAAAATATCCTTGGAGCTTTAAATCAATCTCTATTTGCCAAATCAATTGGTACCGTCGAAGAAAAAAGTGAATCTGATAGAAATATAGAATTTATCTAATCTAAATGAATAATTTTAAAGTAGCTGTACTGATTTCAGGAAACGGCTCTAATTTGCAAGCAATGATTGATTCTTTCAAGAATCAAGAACAGATTCAAATTTGCTCAGTAATTAGCAATGTAGAAGATGCATATGGAATAACTAGAGCATCAGGTGCAGGGATAGAAACTCACGTAATAAATCATAGGGATTATCCTTCTAGAGAAACTTTTGAAAAAAAGCTTATAGACAAATTAAATGATACTTGCCCTGACTTAATAGTTTTAGCGGGTTTTATGCGAATCTTAAGTGAAGTTTTTATTGCGGAGTATTACGGAAAAATTATCAATATTCACCCCTCCCTATTACCTAAATACAAAGGCATGAACACCCATAAAAGGGTTCTTGAAAATAATGAAGAATTTCATGGAGTGACTGTTCATTATGTTGACGATAGTTTAGATGGTGGTCCAATATGTGCTCAATCTAAACTAAAAATAAACACTTCCAATGTCAATGAATTAGAAAATCAAATACATGAATTAGAATATAAACTTTATCCCGAAGTTATAAAACAGATAGCTGAAGGTAAAATGAAATTAATAGATGGATAAGTATCCAAAGGTTAAAAGAATATGCGTAAATTTCAATTGTTAATAGTATTGCTCCTGTCATCAATAAGTATTAGTGCAGTTGAAGCAATTAGGCCTTCAAAAGCAATATTAGAGAGTAATGTTGGTGAGATGGAGGTTCAAATGAGCTTGCTTGATGATGGATCTTGGAAACTGACTTCCGTATTAGATGGAGGATCTATAGTTAAAAGAGAAGAATCAGAAGTATTTGAATTAATAGATAATCAAATTAAACCGATAAATTATCGATTTAATCAAAGAATATTATTTAGAAAATACAAAGCATCCGCAGATTTTGACTGGGCTGATAAAACAATGTCTTATATAGAAAATAAAGACAGCGGCACATTAGGGTTAGATGAAAATATTCTAGGGCCTAGCTCTGCATCTTTGCAACTGCGTTTGGACTTCAGAAAGTTAACTGAAGAAAATATACCTAATGAAATTACTTATAAAGTCTATTGGAAAGGCACTATTAAAGAAAGGACGTATGAAGTTAACAAAGATAAAGAGTCCGTAGAGACACCCTTAGGAGTCTTTGAAGCTTATAAAGTATCTAGAAAATTCTCTGAAGACAGCAAAAGGTCTCAAATATTTTGGTTAGCACCTGGATTAGATTTTTCAGTGATTAAAATCTATGACAAAAATGATAGAGAGGTTGAGATAAAAATAAAAGAATTTGAAGAGGCAGGCTAAGCTTTAGGAAGAGTTACTCCTGTTTGACCTTGATATTTCCCTCCACGATCTTTATAACTTACTTCACATTCTTCGTCAGACTCTAGAAATAACATTTGCGCCACGCCTTCGTTGGCATAAATCTTTGCAGGAAGACTAGTAGTATTAGAAAATTCTAGTGTCACATGACCTTCCCATTCAGGCTCTAATGGAGTCACGTTCACAATGATTCCACATCTAGCATAAGTAGATTTACCTAGACAGATAGTTAAGACATTTCGCGGGATTCTGAAATATTCAACAGTGCTTGCAAGAGCAAAAGAGTTTGGAGGAATCACACAAACATCGCTTACTACATCTACAAAACTATTTTCATCAAACTTCTTAGGGTCAACAGTTGCAGAGTGAATGTTTGTAAATACTTTAAATTCATTTGAACATCTCACATCATAACCATATGAAGAAGTGCCGTAAGATATAAGTCTCTCATTATTCTTACCTTCCCTAACCTGTCCAAGCTCAAAAGGCTCTATCATCTTATGATTTGATGACATCTCTTTAATCCATTTATCTGACTTAATGCTCATGAATATATTTCAATTATTTATAAGATGTATGATACTTCTCATCAATAAAAAAAAATATAAACTTTTATCCAATGAAAAAAATATTAGTCGTCATTAGTTTTTTCTTAATTAATTTCCTTCAAGCAAATAACAACGCCATAGATTTATTTAAGTTATATAAAGAGCTTCACTCAAATCCTGAACTTTCTTATCAAGAACTAGAAACATCGAAGAGACTTGCTTTCATATTAGAAGATCTTGGCTATGAAGTTACTAAAAATGTAGGGGGCAATGGGGTTGTGGCCCTTCTCAGGAATGGTAAAGGGAAAACGGTAATGTTTAGAGCTGATATGGATGGATTACCCGTTAAAGAAAGAACTGGTGCTAGTTACGCAAGTAAAAAGAAAGTTATTAATTTAGAAGGTGAAGAAGTTTCTACTATGCATGCATGCGGTCATGATGTACACATGACTGTATTAATAGGTGTTGCTGAATATCTATATAAGAATCAGTCATCTTGGCAAGGAAATTTACTTCTAGTATTAGAGCCGGCAGAAGAAGTCAGCGGCGGAGCAAGAAATATGATAAAGGATGGTCTTTTTACAAGATTTCCAAGACCCGACTACAATTTAGCTTTTCACGTAAATGCCTCCCTACCTGCTGGAAAAGTAGGTTATTTACCTGGCTGGGCAATGGCTAATGTTGATTCAGTAGATATAACAATAAAAGGTGTTGGTGGTCATGGTGCATATCCTCATACAACTAAAGATCCAATAGTTTTATCAGCTAATATAATTAATCAACTTCAAACGATTGTTAGTAGAGAGATTGCACCTACTGACCCTGCTGTTGTAATAATTGGCTCTATTCATGGAGGAACTAAACACAATGTGATACCCAATGAAGTAAAGCTTCAGTTAACCTTAAGATCCTATACTGATGAAGTAAGAAATAAGACAATCTCTTCCATAGAAAGAATTGTTAAAGGATCTGCAATAGCTGCAGGACTTTCAGAAGAATTTTTTCCTATCGTTGAGATTAAAGATGAATACACTCCAGCAGTTTTTAATACCCCAAACTTAGTTAAGCAAGTAGAGGCTAGTTTTGTAAAAGCAATAGGGAAAGACCGAGTTGTAAAAGTCTCTCCCGTTATGGGAGGAGAAGATTTTGGAATGTTTGGCAGGGTAGAGCCGATTATTCCAACTGCACTATTCTGGCTTGGTGCAGTTAATGCACAACTTTATGAAGAAGCTTTACGAGAAGATTTAACCTTGCCCTCACTGCATTCAGACTTATTTCTTCCCGATGCAGAACCTGCAATTAATACTGGAATTGAAACAATGACCAAAGCAGCTATCGACCTTTTCAATAATGCCTATTGAGCTCCTAAATGCTTCGGTCTTATAAATTTTGATAAAACATAGCCTGTAATTAGCCAATTTAAAGATTCACCTACTACCATCAAGACACTCCAAATAAAAGAAGCTTCTGACCAAAATAAATTTATTTCATTGTAAATAGAAAAAGCACTGCCTAAGAAAAAAATAAAAAGAATTCTCTTCTTAGGTTTATCTAAAAGTGGCATTACTTTGAACATAATCCATGTAAGTATGGTGATGACCAAAAACTTAAGAATAAAGCTAGAAAGATAACTAAAAGATAAAATTTCTACTGCAGATTGTGGAGCGTAAGAGAACAACAAAGAATTATAAACTAAGTAGAAACCTAGCAGACCCAATAAAAAATTGACTACAGTAGCTGATGTAATTCCTAAAAAAGTTCTCATAAGTCTTTAGAATTTAAATCCTGCCTACCACTAAAGGCATGCATAATAGTTCCTCTATCAACATACTCTAATTCACCGCCTAAAGGAACTCCTCTTGCCAATTTAGTTATTTTAAGACTCTCAATATTTTTTAGATTATCGTATATAAAATGCGAGGTTGTTTCTCCTTCTAATGTTGAATTAGTAGCAAGAATCACTTCATCAACTTCATTAGATTTAGCCCTATTAAATAATTTATCAAGACCTAACTCATCTGGCCCAATATCATCTATAGGCGACAGATTCCCATGTAAAATAAAATAACTTCCACTGAACTCATTGCTTTGCTCTATTGCAAATACATCTGAAACTGATTCTACAACACATATTTGATTTTTATTTCTCTTCTCATTAGAGCAAATCTGACAAAGAGGGGTTTCTGTAAATATTCTACAGTTAGAACATCTATCAACATTTTCCAATGCCAGTGAAAGTGTTTCAGCAAGCACTAATCCCGCATTTTTATTTCTCTCAAGTAAATGAAGGGTCATCCTTTGGGCTGATTTAGGCCCTACACCTGGAAGGCATTGAAAGGCTTCAATTAGACTATCAACTAATGGACTTACTTTGCTCATTTCCTCGGTTCTATGGAAGACTCAATAACTTCTGCACCAAAAGCTTCAACTAAACTCTTCACGTTTGGATCGTCTTCTATAGCTTTTTGGGCATCTTCTAGTTCTTTCCTCTTTTCTTGCTCCTTAATTTTATTAGGAGAATTTTCAGAACCTTCTCCACTCTCAAAAAAAAGATTACAAGGTGTTCCAAAATATTCACTGATGGAATCTTGAAACTGCTTTCTATGTTTTCCACTAAAAATATTTAATTTCTCCTCAGGCATAGATAGATAAATCACTGTCTCATCTACCTTTATAAAATAACAATGTGAAGCAAGTTGTTTTGTTCCTGGATCTAAGATTAATGCATCAAAAATGCTTTTCCAGTTTGAGGTGGATATGGACAGTGATTCAGTAACATTTATCGAAGTGGGCTCTAACGCTTCTGTAACAGGTTTCTCTTCCGCAACAGGTTTTTCTTCCGTAACAGGTTTCTCTTCTATTTCAATTTTTTCAATGCTTTGCAGCTTTTCGACCTTTGGAGAATCTTCTCTATTCAATTCTTCCTTATGAACTTTTTTTTTATCCTCTAACTCTTTGGGAATAAAAGAGAGCATTCTAAGCATGGCCATATCAAATCCGCTAGAAAGGTTTGGTGCCAATTCCATATCTCTCTTAGCAATTAAACCAATCTGATAAATTAATTGAAGGTCTTCCGCAGAAAATAAATTCATCAAAGACTTAAAGTCCTCTTTTTTTATTTCAATGTCATCCAATGTTTCCTCTGAAACTTTTGCAAAAGTCAGTAACTGAATATTTTCTAGAATCAAATCCATTAATCTAAAATAATCTATACTTTGTTCACCTATCTTTTTTAAAGCTTCTAACAAAGAAACTGCGTCTCCCTTTCCTACGCAACTTATAAGATTAAAAATATTATCGGCAGGTAAAGTGCCCAACATATCAGATACTTCCTGGTCAGTTAATTTGTCGTCGCAATATGCAATTGCCTGATCTGTTATGGTCAAGGCATCTCTTAGACTTCCTCTACCAGACATAGCTATTTGCTCTATAGCACTATCTTCAAAAGAAATTTCTTCTTCATTGAGTATAAATTTTAATCGATCCGTAAGTTGCCTATTAGTTAGATTTTTAAGATTAAATTGAAGGCATCTAGATAAAACTGTAGCTGGAATCTTTTCAGGCAAAGTTGTAGCTAGTATAAAAATTATGTGTTCCGGTGGCTCTTCTAAGGTTTTTAACAACATATTAAAGCTCTGAGTAGATAGCATATGCACCTCATCTAATAAGTACACCTTATACCTGGAGGCACTGGGCATATACATGACTGTCTCAAGAAGCTGTTTAGTGTCATCTACTCCTCGACTAGAGGCGGCATCAATCTCCTGAAAATCCATAAAACTGCCTTCTGCTACTGACTCACAAGTTGAGCATTTATGACAAGGTTTTGAATCTAAACCTTGTTCGCAATTAAGACTTTTAGCTAAAATCCTTGCAATTGTAGTTTTGCCAACACCTCTTGTCCCACTTAACACAAAGGCTTGATGTATCTTGTTCTGATCAAGACTGTTACTAAGAGCCTGGACTACATGTTCTTGGCCAACAACTTCGGAAAAGTCGTTTGGTCTCCATTTTCTAGCTAAAACTTGGTAACTCATCTTTAAAGGGTAGTATAGTTGAAGTAAATTGATCTTTTATAAATTTTCCTTATTCAACTTAGAAAAAGCTTTATCTATATCTTGAAATTCAAAACCACGGTAATTTAAAAATTTTTTTAGTTTAAGAATTTCTTGCATTTCCTCTGGTTTT
>CAYVAL010000030.1:0-7784 GCA_964449395.1 uncultured Gammaproteobacteria bacterium
CAACAAAATGTTATGAGCATACCTACCTTGGCAATTTTTAAAGGAGGGGAGCTAGTTGCTCAACAAGTCGGTGCTCTAAGCAAGACACAATTAACTGAATTTATAGAATCTAACCTTTAGAAAAAACTAGACTCTGAGATACATCAGAGTTAGTATTATTTCACCGAAGCCTCTTTGGTTTACCCCTTTTTTCACGCATCAAACTAATTATATGCAATTAACAGAATTAAAAAAAATGCCAGTAGAACAGCTTATTGAGCTGGGCGAAGAGTGTGGGATAGAAAATGCTTCTCGCGCTAAAAGACAAGATATAGTTTTTGGAATACTGAAAAGTAAGGCCAAAAGTGGTGAAGATATTGAAGGTGAGGGCGTTCTAGAGATCCTTCAGGACGGTTTTGGTTTTTTAAGATCACCTGATTCCTCTTACTTAGCTGGACCTGATGATATTTATGTATCTCCAAGTCAGATAAGAAGATTTGGCCTAAGAACCGGAGATACGATAAAAGGAAAAATACGGTCTCCCAAAGACGGAGAAAGGTACTTTGCAATTTTAAAGATAGAAGAAATTAATTTCGAACAACCAGATAAAACAAAAAATAAGCCTTCCTTTGAAAACCTTACTCCTTTGTTTCCAGACGAAAGAATGCTTTTTGAATTAGGAACTGGAAGCACGGAAGACTTATCTTCTAGAGTGATTGACCTTACGGCCCCTACCGGGAAAGGTCAGAGATCTTTAATTGTTTCTCCTCCAAAAGCAGGAAAAACTTTACTTCTTCAAAGTATTGCTCATTCTATTGAAAGGAATAATCCTGAGTGCAAAATAATGGTCTTATTGGTAGACGAAAGACCTGAAGAAGTTACAGAGATGAAGAGATCTGTGAAGGGTGAGGTTATTGCCAGTACATTTGATGAAGCTCCAACAAGACACGTACAAGTTGCAGAGATGGCAATAAACAAAGCAAGAAGACTTGTAGAACATAAGCATGATGTTGTTATTCTTTTAGATTCAATTACCAGATTAGCTAGGGCTTATAACTCAACTCAGGCAGCTTCAGGTAAAATTCTTACTGGCGGAGTCGACGCTAATGCTTTACAAAAACCCAAACGTTTTTTTGGTGCGGCTAGAAATATAGAAGGCGGAGGCAGCCTTTCAATTATTGCAACAGCTCTAATTGATACTGGATCTAGGATGGATGAGGTTATTTTTGAAGAATTTAAAGGTACTGGAAATTCAGAGATCAATTTAGATAGAAAGATAGCTGAGAAGAGAGTTTTCCCTGCAATAAATGTTAGGAAAACAGGTACTAGAAGAGAGGATCTATTGACTTCAGATCTTGAGTTAAGAAATATAACAGTGCTAAGAAAGCTTTTAAATGAGATGGATGATACGGCTGCTATGGAATGGGTTTTAGATAAGCTAAAAGACTACAAAACTAATGCAGAGTTTTTTGAATCCATGAAAAGAAAATAACCACTTAGGTTTTTTCGCCTCTCTTTTTTTTACTATCTGGGTAGAAAAATATTCTATTTAACAAACCTACAACGAGCACAATTATTAGTGTAGAAAGCATAGTCAAAGCTACAACTATCTCTGAATTTAACTGAATCTTCTTTTCAAATAAAGTAATGTCTATTGGATTAAATAAGCTCGTAGCATCATTGGTCAGTAAAACCATAAGTAAGCTAATAAAAATTAGTATTAAAAAAAGTCTAGCTTGCATAAAGATAATATTTTGCTTCTCCGCTCTTCGACTCCTTTAATTTTGAAAAGTCTGTAGAAATCGATTCAACGTCTAAATCTTTCTCACACTCAATATATAAACAACCACATTCTTTGAGTAGGTTATATTTTGAAATTATATCAAGAGCTTTTTTCACCAAACCCTCATTGAAAGGAGGATCTAAGAATATCAAGTCATAGCTTTCATTAATAGATTCAAAGTCTAATGCCATTGCATTGGCATTAATTATCTTAACTTGTGATTTGATATTTAATTTTTTTGCCAAAGTATCCATGGATTCACATAATCCTTTTTGCTTTTCTATAAAAGTAATATGAGTTGCACCTCGCGAGAGGGCTTCAAAACCTAATGACCCGGTACCAGAAAACATATCGAGGCATTTTGTTTTATCTAAGTCATTAAATAACCAATTAAAGAGCGTTTCTTTAGTTTTACTTTCAGTTGGTCTTAAGGTCTTAGTGGGCTTAAAGGGAAGTTTTGTGCCTTTAAATTTACCTCCAATAATTCTTGTAGTAACTTGTCTTTTAGCCATATCAACAATATTATGCACTCAGAAGTCACCAGCAACTAATTTGCCTTGTGATTTTTTAATGGAAAATTCTGATCTAAAGAAAGATTTTATTCAAGCCATGCGGGGCATTGCTTCAACTGTGTCTGTTGTATCGGCAAAGACAGATGATAGTCGGCATGCAATGACGGCAATATCTGTAGTTTCGTTGTCTATGGAGCCGCCTTCTATGCTGGTTTGTATCAATAAAGAAGCATCAATTCACAGCATCCTTTCAGTAGGCTCTCTTTTTTGTATTAACATACTTTCTAATACACAAGAAAGTCTTTCTAAGGTTTGTAGTGAGAGTGATGAGGGAGAGTCTAGATTTAAAGATATTTCTTGGAAAGAAGAAAGCGGATATGTTTTTAATAGTAGCTCTTTATCAAATGTATTTTGTGAATGTACAAATAAGATAGACCATAATACGCATACAATTTTTATTGCCGAAGTTAAACACACTATCAATAATACCTCTGATAGTCCTCTGGTTTATATGTCTGGTAAATATTTAAAATAATATGAAATATCTATTTGTAACATTAGTTTTATTTTCATCCTCAATTTTTTCTTCTGATGCAAAAGTTTATTTTGTGAATCTTAAAGACGGGGATAGCGTTCAATCCCCTTTTCTTGTCCAGTTTGGATTATCTGGGAAAGGAGTAGCTCCTGCTGGAGTAGATAGAAAAAACACAGGACATCATCACTTACTAGTAAATGTTGATTCAATAAATTTTAAGACTTCTATACCTGCCTCAGATAACCATATCCATTTCGGAGGAGGTCAGACTGAGACTGTCCTTGATCTTATGCCAGGTGAATACACCTTACAGCTGCTTCTTGGAGACATGTATCATGTACCGCATAATCCACCTATCATATCTAAGAAGATTTTCTTAACCGTTAGAGATTAAATGAAAATAAATTTTTTAGCTATATTGGTAGCGTTCATCGCTTTGATTTCAGGTTTTGTTTCTTCTGCAATTAAAGTAGATGGAATTCTGAATGAAGACGAGTGGAGTTCAGCACAAAAGATAACTGACTTCTATGAAGTGTATCCATATTCTTTAAGATATGTAGAGGATTTAAAAACCGAAATATTGATTTTTGAAGATGAGAAGGGAATCTATTTTGGTTTTAAAAATTATCAACCGTCTGAAACCATAAGGGTAAAAAACCATCTTCGTGATGACGAAAGATCCATAACAGATAAAAATGGGGTGGCTATAGATTTTGATGGTGATGGAATTAATGCTTACCAATTTTTTGTTTCCTCTAGTGGCTCTATTGGAGACGCAACTGTTAAAAATGAGATAGAAAGGAATTGGGATTGGGATGCTGATTGGAATTCAGCTACCAGTATCGATAATGACGTCTGGTATTCAGAATTTTTTATTCCATGGTCAGTAGTTTCGATGAAAACTGTTGCTGGAGAAAAACGTACCATTAAATTAGCTTTTTATAGAATGTTAATGGGCCTAGGAAGAGGTTTTTCTACTATTAAAGGAAGTCCATATCAGAGCGTTTTTCTCTCAGTATTTGATGAGTTTAAAGTCAAAAATTTTGATGCATCCGAAATCGATTACTTTCCTTACATAACTCTTAATCAAGATATGGCAGACTCTGATCTCCTTGCAAAAGGAGGTGCAGAAATATTCTGGAAAATAGATTCTAGTAAACAGCTAAATATTACTTTTAACCCTGATTTTGGTCGGAATGAAAGTGACGCAGTAATAGTTAATTTTTCTTCGGTGGAAACTTTTTACTCTGATAAAAGACCATTTTTTTCTGAGAATCATAGTTTATTTGATGTAAAGGGTATGACTTTTAGAGTTCTCAATACGCGCAGGATTGGAGGCAGACCGGACTATGACTGTTCCCGGTATCTAGAGAAAAGCTACTGTAATGAAAACAAAATTGGAGCCAATGATATAGATTATGCATTTCGTTACACACAAAAGGGTGAAGTAGACTTCGGTTTCCTGGGAGCTTCAGAAAGGGATGAACGATTCAGTAAAGGCAGAGACTTTTATGCACTAAGACTTAATACTAAAAAAGGCGGACTGAGTTACGGATACCTCGGGACTTATGTTAAAAAGCCGGTTTTTGGTGATGATGCTTTAGTTAATTCTTTTGATTTTGAGTACAGAGCTTCCAGCATACTTCGCTACACGGGTAACTTTCTTCATTCTGATCTTGATTCAGGACAAGGATACGGATTTAGGACAGGTTTTGGCTACGATCCCAATAAGAATTTTTCTACAGGAGCTTCGCTTTATTACCTTGATAAGAAACTCGATATTAATGATGCAGGTTATTTAGGTTTTAATAACAGGGCGATGGTAATGGGTAGAACACAATTCAAGAATACCGCTTTCGAAGAAAGTTCTATCTTTAGATCTCGAACTTATGAAATTGGTTATGGATATAAAGCTAATGCAAATTTTCTAAAACAAGCTGCTAATTTTGCTTTTAAAGTTGAGAGTATTTTTGCAAATACTTCTGACATGAGATCAGAGGTATTTTATAGATCTAGCGGAAGAGATCATCGGATAACTAGGAACTCTAAATTAGCTCCTTATATAAACATGCCCGAGGGTTATGGAGGCGATATAGAATTTAATGGCCCACGAAACCCTCTTTATTTTTATAGTGTGAAGATTAAAAGGGAAAAAGGGAGTGAACACTCTCCTCAATTGGGATGGAATAATTCACTCAGAGGAATGATCAAATACATGCCAACTGATTTTTTATCCTTTAGTTTTTTTCATAAACACGAAAAGGAAGACAATTGGCTCAATTGGTTAGACGAAAATCTTCTAGCTACCTTTAACAAAAAACAAAGGACCTCTATAGTAGGAATGGAGTGGTTTTCAGGGACAAAACATGAACTACGTATTAAAGGTCAGCTAGTTGCATTTACAGGAAGAAATCCAGTTCCTTATCTAGGGGATATTAATGGAAACCTTATAGAGACAGATATTCTTATTCCAGGAATAACCATTAGTGAGCTTGCCTTCCAGGTTAGATATAGATATGAAATTCTCCCGTTGGCATATCTTTATGTTGTCTATTCAAAAGGTGGGAGAATTTCGTCAGATGATGATGAAGATAGTTTATCGGAGTTGTACAAAAGACCCTGGGATAATCCGGCTGATGAAAACTTTACTGTAAAACTAAGATATAGATTTTAGTAGTTCAAAAATATAGAATACCTCGCCTCAAGGGGATTTATATTGCATAGGAAGCTCATTCTTTTTTACTCAGTACTGATAGTACTTTTCACCTCTCATATACAATCGCTAGATCTTGTCATAGACGGAAAGATAACCGAGAGTGAATGGTCTGATGCTAGAGAAATAACCAAATATTATGAAAGTCTACCCTTCACACTTAATGATGCCTCAGGGTCTCAGAAGGTTCTTGTGCTTGAAGACGAAAAGGGTATTTATCTCGGTTTTATAAGTAAACAACCAAATGAGTCTATAAGGACTCAAAAACATCAGAGAGATGATGAAATGGCTAATGCTGACATGGTCGGAGTCTCTATAGACTTTGATGGTGATGGTCTTTTGTCTTATGGGTTTTCTATTTCAGCTGGCGGATCTATTCTTGATAATGTTGTCAGGAATGAGAACGAAGTTAATTATGACTGGGATTCAGACTGGGGTCACGGTGTAAGCATAGACGGTGATGTGTGGTATGCAGAAATGTTTATACCTTGGAGTGTTGCCCCAATGAAAGCCCAAAATGGTAGCAAAAGAAAAGTTAAACTTTCCTTTTACAGGTGGCTAAGAGGCGAATTTAAAGTCTACACAACAATTAAGGGAAACCCACGAACTGAGAAGTTTATTTCAATCTTTAATGACTATGAGTTTAATAATTATAACGTTTCTAAAATAGACTATTTCCCATATGTAAATTTTTCGGATGATAGAGTTTTGAACGAGGATGACACTAAGGTTGGTGCTGAGATTTTCTGGAAGATAGATGCTGGAAAGCAATTAAATATTGCTTTAAACCCTGATTTTGGGCAAGTTGAAAGCGACGAATTAGTAGTAAATTTTGATTCTAGTGAAACCTTTTATTCCGATAAAAGACCATTCTTTTCAGAGAATCACTCTCTTTTTGATGTCAAAGGCTACATGTTCTTCTATGTTATTAACACTAGAAGAATTGGAGCAGCTCCAGACTATGATTGTTCAATTTATAATCAAGCAGTTAAAGATTTATGTGAATCATCTCAAGTAGGGATTTCAGATATAGACTATGCAGTTCGCTATACTCAACAAAATGAATTATTAGATTTTGGTTTCCTAGGTGCTTCAGAGTCTGATGAAGAATTTAGCCAAGGCAGAGATTTTTATTCATTGAGGCTTCGTAAGGCTGAGAAAAAACTTTCTGTAGGTTATTTGAGTACTTTCACTAAAAGACCAGTTTTGGATAGAGAAGCTAATGTTAATTCTGTAGATATAATCTATAGACCTAAAGATACAATGCGATTTGATGCTATCTTTATTAATTCTAAGGTTGATGATCCTCTAGTTGATAAAGATTCTGGGAATGCTTTTAGGTTTAGAATGACCTCGTCACCCACCAAACAGCGTTATCATGATGTTGGTATATTCTATTTTGATGAGAATCTTGATATCACCGATATGGGTTATCAGATGGAGAATAACTGGTTATTCGTGGGTTCCCAAAATGGTCTTAAATTCACAGATTATGACGACACTTCGATATTCCAATCAAATCAAGTCGAAGTTGGAGTAGGGTATGAAGCAAATGGTGACCTAGATAAATCAGCTAATTTTACCTACTTAACTTACAAGAGTTACTTTAAAAATACTTCTTTTGTAGAGTTTACAAATTTCTATAGAACGTCTGCTAAAGATTACTGGATTACTAGAAAGGATCCAACAGCACCTTTTATCAAGAAACCAGAAAATTATGGAACAAATATTCAATTTAGTGGACCTTCAAGAAACTTTTTTAATTACTTCATTGAATTAAAAAGAGAAAAAGGAAGTCAATGGAGATCTGCATTGGGCTTCTCTAAATCTTATGCCGCAAAACTAAGTTTTGCGCCAAGGGATAATCTTAATTTTTCTGTTTATCATCAAAATTTAAAAGAAGAAAAATGGTTGAATTGGCTTCAAGATAATTTATTAGGTATCTATTCTAGAAAGCAGAGAACAACAGTTGCAGACCTTAATTGGTTTGGTGGTGATAAGCATGAATTAAGAATAAAGGCTCAGATGGTCGCTTTCACTGCGAGAGACCCTTTACCTTATTTGGGCGATTCATATGGACGACTTAATCCTATCGATATGACTTTAGATCCTTTTACTCTGAGTGATCTAGCTTTCCAAGTAAGATATAGATATGAGATTCTTCCTTTAGCTTATCTTTATGTGGTTTATTCTAGAGGAGGTAGGATCGTTCAAACTGACTTAGAAGACGATCTTGAAGAAATTTATAAAAGACCCTGGAAT
>CAYVAL010000031.1:0-7573 GCA_964449395.1 uncultured Gammaproteobacteria bacterium
AAAGGAACAGTAAAGGTCAGTAAAAATATATCCATGAGCACAGACTATGAGGCAATAGAAGACATAGCGCATGAGAATGGCCCAAAAAACTACATCCTGACTCTAGGTTATACAGGATGGTCGCCTCATCAGCTACAAAGTGAAATTGCAGATAATGCCTGGATTAGCTTTGACGAAAACAGTGAATTAATTTTTAAGGTGGACCCAGTAAATCAAATAAATGAATTATCTAAAATTGTTGGTTATGATATTAGGATGATAAGTCCTAATTTTGGTAATGCTTGATAATGAAAAATAGTTTAATAATCCTATTAACTCTCACTTGTTTGGGATGCTCTGGAGATATAAAAATACTTCAAGAGCGAATCAAAGCCCAAGCAGAGAAAAATAATACAGAAATATCAGCAGTTGATATAAAGAAAACTGCTTTGTATTTGAATACCTGGAGTAAAGAAGACTTTTATCAAGAAGCAATTGATAAATTTCTAACAGATGACGAGTCCTACTTTCCAGAAGAAGTTGATGTTCTCTTTACAGGCAGTTCTAGTATTAGATTTTGGGACTCACTGGATCAAGACATGAAACCCCTGAAAGTACTAAATAGAGGTTTTGGGGGGGCTCACATCACTCATGTTAATTATCATTTTGAAGATGTTGTGCTTCGCTATAATCCAAAAGCAATTGTATTTTTCTGTGGAACTAATGATATTACTGCCCTAAAAACACCCGAAGAAACGGTAAATGATTTCAAGTTATTTCAACAAAAAGTTAGAAAGTCTTTACCTGGCGTACATATATTTGTTATCGGCATAAAACCTACACCCGCAAGACTTTATTTGGAGAATGAAGAGTTGGCATATAACAAATTAATTACAGAATTATCCTCTGAAGATGATCTACTTACGTTTATAGATATTTGGGATGCCATGCTTACCGAAGAAGGGAAGCGTATTCCAGAACTCTTTGTTGAAGATGGACTTCATATTAATGCGGATGGCTACAAAATATGGACTAGGTTGGTAAGAGATAGTTTGGGTAACTTATTTACTCTTTAGGCAATAAACCTAACATTTTATAACCTATAAAATCATCTGAAATTCCCTTTTCAGGTCTACTGGGAAGATCTCTTATAGGATACGCAAGAGGTGTCACATCACTTTCTATCTTTTGGCCAACTTTTATCTCTGGCCTGTCCACACTAAAATGAAATTTATCATCCCCTCGTGTTGATCCGTCAGCGAAGAAAATAGCCGTATGAACTATTCGGTCTTTGCTTGATAGATTAGGTTTCGCTCGATGGAATGTTAAGCCATGATGAAAAGAAACATCTCCTGCTTTAAGTTCTTGATAACTAATTTCATCTGATTTTAAGTTGGATGTTTCTAAAAACTCTTTTTCGTTCACTTTGCCAGAAAAGATATCAATAAATTTTTTATCAGATAATTTATGAGAACCGGGATAAAACCCTAATTGTCCATTCGTTTCGTCAACATCACATAGAGGAATCCAAGCGGTGATGGTTTTAGCTTCTTTTATGGGCCAATAAGGCTGATCATGATGTGGGTCTGTTTCTCTACCTCCAGACTCCTTAACTAAAGCTTGATCATGCCATAAACGAATTGCATCTACATCCAAAAGTTCAGAAGCTATTTTACAAATCCTTTGATCAAAAGTTAATTTTCTAATATCAATATGGTCTTCCCATAAATTCTGACACTGTGTGAAGGATTTCTCGTATTCTGATTTATCTTCTAATGCCATCTCATCAAACTGTTTTCTCTCTTTGATAGCTTCTTTTACAACTTCTCTGTAAAATTCTATTTCAGAGGTCTCAAATACATCTCTTACGACGATAAAACCTTCGTCATTAAACCTTTTTTTTAAATCTTCACGCATGCTTAAAGAACTTCAACATAATCTATACAAGAATATCATAAAGTTCTTATTTTTTTGCGCGGTTATCACATGCAACCCGTTTTTACAAAGTGGAGAGCAATATTACGATAGTAATTCAAATATAACTTTAATAAGTAACACGCAATCTATTCAGCCAAATGGAAAACTCATTGTTGGTATTAAATTTGAACTTGAAGAAGGCTGGCACACCTATTGGAAGAATCCTGGAGATGCAGGAGAAGGGGCTTCCATCGAATGGGATTTATCTAAAGGACTAACTGCCTCTAAAGTTCTTTGGCCAGGTCCTGAAAGGATCCCAGTAGAACCCTTAATGACCTTTGGTTATAACAATGAAGTCATATTGTTAACAGAAATTTCATCTGATGAGGACGTACAGTTTCCATTAAATATTCAAGCTCAGGTAGGTTGGTTTACTTGTAAAGAAATATGTATTCCTCAAGAAGGAATTGTTGAACTTAAGATTACAAGTGGCAATTTTATTCCTTCAAAAAATAATGAAGAAATTAATAATTACTTAGAGTCAGTGCCAACTCGCTTCAATCAGGAGTACAGAGTTGAAAAACTTGATGATAAATATTTTCTGCTGACAGACATAGATAATGGAAAGCATTTTGAAGATATTTATTTTTTTCCAAATGAGTATGGATTAACCAGCTATAACGAAGATCAAATTTATGAAAAAAATCTTAATAGCTTTACTCTAGAGATTAAAGCCTCTAAAGCGAAACTAAATTTAGATAGATTTGAAGGTGTAATAGAAACTTTAAACTCCGATGGTAAAAACTATTATGAAATCTCTTTTCCACTACAAAATAAAGTTAAGGATGATAGTCAAAATGTAGTTTTATTAATACTTTTTGCATTTATTGGAGGCTTAATTCTAAACATCATGCCGTGTGTATTTCCGATACTTAGTATAAAAATACTCAGATTTGTGGAATATGGCGAGAACTCTTCCAGCCAAACTTATAAGTTTGGTTTATTTTATAGCTTAGGGGTAATCTTGAGTTTTCTACTAATCGCATTTACCTTATTAGCCTTCAAAGCTAGCGGGGAAGTTATAGGTTGGGGATTTCAACTTCAATACCCACTTGTTATTGCAATACTCTTCTACTTATTTGTTGCTTTAGGATTTATGTTCATGAGCAATCTGGTATTTGGAAGTCAACTAGGGCAATTAAGTGTTGCAGCTCAAGTTAAAAATGAATCCTTAGAGTCCTTTTTAACCGGTATCTTGGCGGTTGTTGTTGCCTCACCCTGTACCGCTCCTTTTATGGGTTCAGCGATAGGATTTGCTTTATTACAGCCTAGCTTAAACTCTATATTCATATTCCTAAGTTTGGGAATCGGTTTTGCACTCCCATATTTAATTCTCAGTATCAAACCCGCACTACTCTCTTTTTTACCAAAGCCAGGTGCCTGGATGGAAACATTTAAACAATTCATGGCATTTCCAATGTGGGCTTCAGCTCTCTGGTTGCTTTGGGTCTTAAGCGGTCAAGTTGATCCCGATACAGTAATTCTTGTGTTGATTGGCGGTTTATCTATTAGCCTAGCTTTATGGTTACTGGAGCGGAATACTTCTGAAATACTGTTGCTTAAATGGTTAGTAAGACTTGCAGTTCTAGCTATTTTTGCACTATCAATTTGGATCCTTCCAACTTCTTATAGCACTCAAACTTCACAAAATCAGCAGGATATAACTTATAGCGAGGAACTATTAACGGAATATAGAGATGATAATGAACTTATTTTCTTAAATTTCACAGCGGATTGGTGTATCACATGCAAGGTCAACGAAAGTGTAGCCCTCAACTCAGAAGAAGTGAAAGCGTTGATAAAACAAAAGAATATCAGGTATTTAGAGGCTGATTGGACAAGAAAAAATGAAGTGATAGCAAAAAAATTAGAAGAATTTGGTAGGTCTGGAGTTCCGTTATATCTGCTATACCCTTCAACAGGAGAACCAATTATCTTGCCTGAAATTCTAACCGAGGATATTCTATTAAATTATTTAAATGAGTTAGGATAATGAATAGACTACTGATATCTTTTGCTTCCTTTTTATTATTTTCTCAAGCTTTTTATGGATACGTAAATAATGAAGAAGCCTCACCTAATTTCATGCTATCAAATAGTTATGGAGAAGAAATTTCTTTGAATTCTTTTAAAGGTAAGAAAGTGATTCTAGAATGGACAAACCATGGTTGTCCTTTTGTTGCAAAACATTATAAAACTGGAAACATGCAAGCCAGCCAAAATTTTGCGTTAGAAGAAGATGTGATTTGGTTGAGTATTATTTCTTCAGCTCCAGGGACACAAGGATATGTTTCTCCTGAAGAAGCAAATATATTAACTTCAACAAGAAATGCCTCTCCTTCTCATGTTCTTTTAGATCCAACTGGGTCAGTTGGTAAGATGTTTGACGCTAAAACAACGCCTCATATGTATATCATCGATGAAAAGGGATTAATGAAGTACCAAGGAGCTATTGACGATGCCGGCGGAAGAGGCTTCATGTTCAAAGACCTCCTAAAAGCAAAAAACTATGTATTAGAAGGAATTAACGAGCTTAAGGCTGGTAAAGCAGTATCATCTCCAATTACCAAGCCTTATGGTTGCTCCATTAAATACGCTTCATAAATTTTCTATTCTGGCGCTTTAAATACTGAACCTAATTTCTGACCCAATCCCATATCTCCAGAAAATTTAACCTTGCCTTGCATGAAAGCTCCCATAGCGGCTTGTTGATCGCCAGAAAATACTTTCTCCATAGTCTCTTGGCTATCGAAAGTAAGAGTTAACCCGGGATTATCATGATTACCTTCTTCTACTGCTAAAGCTCCGTCATTTATGTCAACATAAAAGTTCGTTAGATCTTCGATATTAATTTGAATTGTAGCTTCAATTCCTTTAGAACCATCTGAGTCGAATGCTGTTTCAAGTCCTGTTTTTAATTCTTCAAAAGTTGCCATATTTACTCCATTTAATTTATGTTGAGTAATCTTCTCAAATTAAGAACACTTAAACCACCTTATGTTCAACAAAATTGGTAAAATTTTTGTTATGGAAAGAAAAAATATAGATCAAGATTCAAAAAATGAATTTTCGAATAAGGTAAATGAGCAAGCAGGGAGAACTTCACTTCATAAGATAGACAATGCTCAGTTCATGACAGAAGATCAGAAAAGAAGCTGGAATGAAAGTGGATATATATTAGTCCCCAATTTTGTTGAAGAAGGTTTCTGTAATGAGATGAATGATGCAGTAATTGATATTATAAAATCTATAGTTCCTGCGGATGGTGCCTTTAGTCATGCTTACGCAGGGGACGGCCACATAGCTATAAGAGAAATGAAACCTAGTCCTAATGCAACTAAGATAGAAGATGAAATCTCCAAGCTATTCCGAATACACTCTAAAGGTATTTTTAATCAGTTCATTAAAGATGAAACTTTATGCAATTTATTACAGGATATCTTAGGGCCAGATATAGATTGTTTCTTAAGTCAGTTTATTTTTAAGAATCCTGGAGCGTGGGGTCAGCCTTGGCATCAAGATTCTTCTTATTTCCCCTTTGATAGAGAACCACAAGTTGCAGCTTGGCTTGCCACAAGTGAAGCAACATTGGAAAATGGATGTCTCGTTGTCCTACCTGGTTCTCACCAAGAAAGTCTTCATGATCATCTTCCAGATGAAAGAGAAGGATCAAACTACGGATATACTGAAATTAAAGATCATGACTTTAGTCAAGAAACTCCCATGACCTTAAATAAAGGTGATCTATTGTTATTTCATAGTTTTCTAATGCATAAATCTTTTGATAATAAATCTAATTCAAGAAGAACTGCTATGGTTTATCACTTTGCTGAAACTGGTACAGGGTATGGAGAAGTAGACAGCCCAACAAATGAATGGATCTCAATAAGAGGAAGAGGTTTGAATGTTTAGATTTTTAAAGTGGACTGGGATAATCTTAAGTCCTTTCATTCTTATTTTTCTTTATGTTTATATATCTTCTTCAGGCTTAATAGGTGAACTACCTGAAGATGGAGAGTTGGTTTATTCACCAAGACCAATAGATGTTAATTCCCTTAGTGAAAAGCAGATATTTTTTGGCGATCTCCATGTTCATACGACCTTTTCTCAAGATGCCTTTCTCTTTAGCCTTCCAATGTTACAAGGAGAAGGAGCCCACCCACCTTCAGATGCATGTAATTTTGCTCGTTTCTGCTCCTCTTTAGATTTTTTTTCCATCACGGACCACGCTGAAGGAATGACAAAAAAAATGTGGGATGACAGTATTGAATCTATAAGAAATTGCGATGCAATTTCAGAAGGTGTCAATAAAGATCTGGTGGTATTTGCAGGATGGGAATGGACCCAGATGGGCTTTTCACCAGATACTCATTATGGTCATAAGAATGTTATCCTGAGAGACCTAGATAATATCCCTGATGTCCCAATAGGAGCTGGTTTAACAGGTTTAGACTTATTGATAGAAAACGATTTAACCCCTTTCTTACCGCTTGTTGCTGATTTTCCTCCAGAGTCAATTGATTTTGATTTTCTTAAATTTAGAGAAGAAAGTTATTCAATTCCCTTTTGTGATGAGAATTCGCAAGAAGATCAAGAATGCAAAGAAAGGGCTAAAACTCCTAAAGAACTCTTCAGTAAAATTGATGAATTGGGATTAGAAGCAATCGTAATACCTCATGGAACTTCTTGGGGAATACATTCACCACCTAATTCTAAAATGAGCTCGCAGCTTTCTAATGATAATCATGATCCTAAAAAACAAAGGCTTATGGAGGTCTATTCAGGTCATGGTAATTCTGAGATTTATAAAGATTTTAAGCATTCTGAAGAACTATCTTCTGGAAAGTTTGAGTGCCCTCTTCCTACTGACGGTTTTGAACCATGTTGCTGGAGAGCAGGAGAGATTGTTAATGAACAATGTTTGAAAGAAACTGGTCTAGCTTGTAATGATAAGGCCGATCAAATAAGAGAGGAATTTGCTAATAATGCATCTAGCTTATTAAGATTCGGACTGGTTAAAGATGCTACGCAAGAAGATTGGAAACAATGTGGACAGCTAAAGGACTCTTTTCTTCCAGCTTATACATATAGACCTGCTATGAGCGCACAAGCTGCATTAGCCTCTCAAGTTAGAACTGGAGATGTTTTAAATTCATTTAAATTAGGCTTAATTGGCTCAACGGATAACCATAAAGCTAGAGCAGGTTCAGGTTATAAAGAATTTGCAAGAAAATCTATGGGAGATTCTTGGGGTGCTAAGGATCATCTTACTTGGATACTACCCCCTGAGAGAGGAGCTTCTTTTTACTCTACAGGAGGTCTGGTAGCTGTTCATTCAGATAAACTTGAACGAAACAATATCTATAATTCTTTATACGAAAGAGAAGTATATGCAACATCTGGTGAACGAATTCTTCTTTGGTTTAATCTGCTAGAAGATGACCAAGAAATACCTATGGGTAGCGAATTTTCTACTTCAAATAATCCTAATTTTGAAGTCAGAGCAGTAGGATCTTATAAACAATTACCAGGATGTCCAGACTACGTTAATAACTCGATGCCTAAAGAGGAAATTTCAAGACTTTGCCTGAATGAGTGCTATAACCCAAGCAATGAG
>CAYVAL010000032.1:0-7287 GCA_964449395.1 uncultured Gammaproteobacteria bacterium
AACTTGAGAAAAAACTTCTTTTATCTTAGAACTCAAAGTTCAATTCCTTCTATTGAAGCAACAGTATTAATATCCTTATCACCCCTTCCTGAAACATTAACAACTATAGATTGATTTGCATTCATTGTAGGAGCAACTTTCTTTACATAAGCAATCCCATGGGCAGTTTCGAGTGCTGGCATTATGCCCTCTACTCTAGTTAACTCTTTAAATGCATCTAGAGCTTCTTGATCATCTGCAGATTCATATTCGGCTCTACCAATATCTTTCAACCAAGCATGTTCAGGACCAACGCCTGGATAATCCAACCCGGCTGAAACAGAATGTGTTTCTATCACCTGACCAGAATCATCCTGCATTAAATAAGTCCTCATTCCATGAAGAACTCCTTCTTTTCCATCATTAAGGGGAGCCGCATGTTTACCTGTACTTAAACCTAAGCCTCCAGCTTCTACACCAATCAACCTAACATTCTTCTTTTCGATGAAAGGATAGAATAATCCCATAGCATTAGACCCTCCTCCAACGCAGGCAACTAACATATCTGGATCTTTACCAATAACTGATTTACTTTGCTCTAAAACCTCTTCGCCTACTACTGCATTGAAATCTCTAACAATCTGAGGATAAGGATGCGGGCCTGCAACACTACCAATAATATAATAAGTATCATCCACATTTGTGACCCAGTCACGCATTGCTTCATTCATAGCGTCTTTCAGTGTAGAGGTCCCTGAGCTTACCCCAACAACTTTTGCTCCTAATAACTTAATACGAAAAACATTTAGTGACTGTCTTTTGATATCTTCTTCACCCATGTAGACGATACATTCCAAGCCATGTCTTGCAGCAACAGACGCAGTGGCAACTCCATGCTGTCCTGCTCCTGTCTCAGCAATAATTCTCTGCTTGCCCATATGTTTAGCTAATAAGATTTGGCCTACTGTATTATTAATCTTATGGGCTCCGGTATGATTCAAGTCTTCTCTCTTAAGATAGATCTTTGCTCCACCAAGCAATTCAGTCCATCGTTTGGCAAAATATAAAGGCGACGGCCTTCCAACATAGTGTGCTAAGTCATCTTTAAATTCTTTAAGGAATTTATCTTCATTTTTTATTAATTCATATTGTTCAGACAACTCTTCTAATGCTGGCACCAGTGTCTCTGCAACATACCTGCCTCCGTATATACCAAATCTACCATTTTTATCTGGCATTAATTCTTCAGACATTAAAACTCCTTACTTTTTCAACTAAATTTTTTACCATTGAGTGATTCTTTACTCCAGGCACTTCTTCAACACTCGAGCAGACATCTATTCCTATACAATTTTCTAGCGAGAGAGCACCTTGAAAATTTGATTCGTTAATGCCTCCTGCTGCAAGAAAGGGGATAGAAATTTTATCTTCTAGCAACCCTAAATCGAAGGTTTTTCCGGTCCCGCCGTATTCTTTTTCGTCATAACTGTCGAAAATTAATATTTTAGCACTTTTGTAGTCCTGGTTAATCTTTTCTAGATCTGTATCTGAATTTATTCTAATGGCTTTAATGAAATCAACCTCAAAACTTTCACAAAACTCTTTAGTTTCATCCCCATGAAACTGAGGTATAGCTTTAGGTATTTCTTTTAGACATCGTGATACATATTCCTTGGGATGATTTACAAAAATTAAAATAATATCAAGATGTTTGGGTACGTGAGCTGCTAATTCTATAGTACTTGGCAAGTCAATATATCTTCTACTCTTGTCATATAAGTTAAAACCAACTGCATTAATTGATAATAAGCTTACGAACTTAAGATCCCTTAAATTAGTAATGCCACATACTTTAATGAAATGATTCATATTTAAATTATAGAATATAAAATCTTAAGTGATGTTAAATAAGATTATTCTGAAAGCCCGGTATCTTATATTTTTGAGGATATTCAGGGCCCAAAAAAAATAGACCAGAGGAACTAACAGTCTTTCCTGCCAGCCTTCTATCTTGCTGTTTCAAAATATTTTCTACTTCTTTTGGTTGAATCTCTTTTTTTCCTACCATCAACAATGTCCCTATGATTATTCTGACCATGTGTAATAAGAAAGCATTAGCGCTCAGTTCTACTCTAATAAATCTATCTTTTTTTGAAATCTCTATATTGTCAATATTTCTTAAGGAGGTTTTCGATTGGCACCCCGAACCTCTAAATGAAGTAAAATCATGCTCTCCAATAAGATATTTGGATGCAGCTCTCATTGATCTTATATCTAATTGCTGCGTCACAAATAAGGATCTATCAGACCATAGAGCTGAAGGAGTTTGATTATTGAATATATTGTATAAATAAGATCGTCTTGTAGCAGAAAACCTAGCATGAAAACTTTCATCCATCTCTTTAGACCATATGACTCTTATATCAGATGGAAGATAAGAGTTTATGCCTCTTAACCACTCTCTTGAAGACCTTATCGCATCAGTATCAAAGTGAATAACTTGCATAAAGGCGTGAACACCTGCATCAGTTCTTCCGCTGCAAAAAGTTTTTACTTTATGATCGGCAACTTTAGAAGCCGATGTTTCAAGGAGGCCTTGTATAGTCTGATTAGTAGTTTTTTGTTTCTGAAATCCAAAATACTCTGACCCATCATATTCGACCCCTAAAGCTATCCTAAGACTCATAACTTAACTACCAATCTTTTCCAAAATCTTTATGGCTAATGCCCTTTCTTCTTCAGTCGGGTCATTATCTAGCACTTCATCGAGTAAACGTTTAGCTTCATCAGGCTGATCCATTTCTACTAAACTTCGTGAAAGGTTTATCTTGGCAATTTTTTCATCACCAATTTCGTTAGATATTTCAATATTATTGATAACTGGGTTTTGGTTTCTTTCGAACCTTATTAAATATATTGCTAAGCTAAATATAAGAATTCCAAATACTAAACCACTTACACCTTCTAAATAGACACCTGTAATGAAATAAAACTCTGTCTCTAGATTTAATAAGAGATTATCCATTTATTTTTTACTCAAATATTAATTCAGCAACTTGAATACTATTTAAAGCAGCTCCTTTTAAGAGATTATCTGCAACAACCCACATGTTGATTCTATTATTACTCCAAAGATCTTTTCTTAATCTACCAACGTGTACTAAATAATCTCCATCAGCATCTGTAGCGGCTGTTGGATAATCTTCTCCATCCGAACCATAATGTAGTTTAAGACCTGGAGCATTTTTCAGAATGTTTACAACCAAATCTTCGGTAAGAGGTTTTTTTGTTTGAATATGTATTGATTCAGAGTGACCATTTAACACAGGAACTCTTACGCAGGTTGCAGCAACTTGAATATTTGGATCTAGTATTTTATGAGTTTCTTTTAACAGCTTGTTCTCTTCTTTTGTATACCTATTTTCTTCAAATACATCACATTGTGGTAAAGCATTATTAGCAATTTGTTTCGGATAAATATTTGATTCTTGTACTTTATTGCCATCGTAAGAGCTAATTTGCGTAATTAACTCTTCTGTAGCATCCTTACCAGTACCTGAAACAGCCTTTAACGTCGTAACATCTATCCTTTGAATAATAAACTCATCATGAATGGGCTTTAAAGCCACCAACATCTGTATTGTTGAACAATTTGGATTTGCGATAATGCCAGGTAATTCGTAATCAAGTAGACTACTTCCGTTCACTTCAGGTACTACGAGAGGTATATTTTCTTCGTATCTAAAACAAGAGGAGTTATCTACTACTACACAACCTTGAGAAACTGCTTTTGGACCAAATTCTGCAGAAACCGAGGCACCTGCTGAGAAAAGTGCTAAATCTGTATTACTAAAGTCATATTCGTCAAGTGCTTGTACAGTATATTCTCTATTTCTAAAGGTTAGAGTTTTACCTTCGGATTGTTTACTAGCTAGTAGATCTATTTCTGCATTAAGATAGAACTCTTTATTAAGTAAACTCAGGAAAGCCTGTCCTACCATGCCGGTTGCACCAACAATAGCTATTCTTTTTGCTTGTCTCATATTTTATTTTAAATTCTCTATAATCTTATTACCCATCTCTGAAGTAGTAAGTTTTTTATTTTGAGCACCTTCGAGATCATGTGTTCTATAGCCTTCTGATAGAACTGTTTGTATGGAATTTTCTATGGATGTAGATGCTTCGTTAAGATCGAAACTATATTTTAACATCATTGCAACTGATGAAATTGCAGCCAGAGGATTTGCCAAACCTTTTCCTGATATATCAGGTGCAGAACCATGCACAGGTTCATACATTCCCTTATTGTCTGAGTTCAATGAAGCTGACGGTAACATGCCTATTGAACCGGTTAGCATAGCGGCAATGTCCGATAAGATATCCCCAAATAAATTTCCTGTAACCATCACGTCAAATTGCTTAGGGTCCCTAACTAACTGCATAGCTGCATTATCTACAAGCATATGTGATAGCTCTACATCAGGATATTCTTTAGAGAGGTTAGTTATTACCTCTCTCCACAACACACTGACTTCTAATACATTTGCTTTATCAACAGAGCATAGGGTTTTATTTCTCTTCTGAGCTGCTTCAAAAGCTACTCTTCCTATTCTTTCAATTTCTTTTTTACTATAGATCATAGTATTAAATGCTGAATTGCCTGAATCAGTCACTCCTCTTGGCTCTCCAAAATATATCCCACCTGTAAGTTCTCTTATTATCAATAAGTCTAAATCTTGAACCTTGTCTTCTTTGAGGGAAGATGAATCACTAAGATGCTTTGATAAGATTGCAGGTCTCAAATTTGCGAATAAATCTAATTCTGATCTAAGACCCAGCAAAGCTCTTTCTGGTCTGAGTTCGTATTCTAAATTATCCCAATCGGGGCCTCCTACTGCGCCCAACAAAATAGCATCGGATTCAATAGCTGCAGTTAAAGTTTCATCTGGTAAAGGTTTACCAAATTTTTCATAAGCGCTTCCTCCAACCAGGAGTTCTTCAATAGAAATTCCTAAATTGTAAAGTGAGTTGACATGATCCAGGACCTTTTTTGCTTCATTGCAAACTTCTGGCCCTATGCCATCTCCTGGTAATATCAGAACTGTTTTATTTCTAGTCATGATCAGTTTTTATTATTAAAAATCCAAGGGGATTCCATTTCTCTTTTCTTTTCAAACTCCTCTATATCCTTTGAATGAGTAAGACTCAGGCCTATTTCGTCTAGACCCTCTAAAATGCATTTTTTTCTAAAAGGATCAATATCAAAGTGGGCTATTTCATTATCTTCTGAGAAGATAATTTGATTCAGTAAGTCTATTTCTATTTCTTTTTGTTCAGCTGATAAGTTTAAAAGAGTTCTGATTTCCTCTGGCGAGACACTAATAGGTAAAAGTCCATTATTAAAACAATTATTATAGAAAATCTCTGCAAAGCTCTCTGCAATTACCACTTTAAAACCAAAATCCATTAGAGACCAAACTGCATGTTCTCGACTTGATCCACACCCAAAGTTTTTTTTGCTTATTAATATATCTGAATCAATGAATTGCTTTTGATTTAAAATGAAATCTTCATTAATTTTTCTTTGATTTATATCCTGCCCAGGAAAGCCTTCATCTTCATATCTCCATGCATCAAAGAGATTGGGACCGAAGCCACTCTTTTTAATTGATTTTAAAAATTGTTTAGGAATGATTTGATCTGTATCAATATTGTCTCTGTCAAAAGGAGCTCCCTTTCCTTTATGGTATGTGGTTGTATTTTTCATACAAAGTACTCCCTTACATCAACAAAGTGTCCTTCTATAGCCGAAGCTGCAGCAGTTGCTGGCGAAACAAGGTGCGTTCTGCCCCCATATCCTTGCCTTCCCTCAAAATTTCTATTGGATGTAGATGCACAGTGCTCTCCGTCGCCTAATTGATCTGGGTTCATGGCTAAGCACATTGAGCATCCTGGAGCCCGCCATTCAAAGCCAGAATTTATAAATATTTTATCTAGGCCTTCTTTTTTTGCCTGAGAAGAAACTATGCCAGAGCCTGGAACGACTATAGCTCTCTTTATAGAATCAGAAATTTTCTTTCCTTCTAAAATTTTAGCAGCCTCTCTTAAGTCTTCTATTCTAGAATTCGTACAAGACCCAATAAAAACTTGATCTAACATAATATCCTTAATTCTTTTTCCAGGTGTAAGGTTCATGTAACTCAGGGCGTGCTTTATAGATTCGTTTTCAGGTTGAGGAATCAGACCATCTATATCACAAACCATTTCAGGTGAAGTGCCCCATGTAACTTGCGGTGCAATTGTGGATCCATCTATCTCAATTTCTTTATCAAACTCTGCATCAGGATCGCTAACAAGGTTTTCCCATTGTCCTTTAGCTATCATCCATTGATCCCCTGAGGGAGTAAATGGTCTGTTTTTTATGTAAGCCTCCGTTACATGATCATAAGCTACTAAACCTGCTCTTGCGCCAGCCTCAATTGCCATATTGCAAACCGTCATTCTGCCTTCAATAGACATGCTCTGTATAACAGATCCGGCATATTCTATTGCGTAACCAGTTCCACCTGCTGTACCAATCTTTCCTATAATTGCAAGGGTCACATCTTTTGGTGTCACTCCTTCTTGCAGATCTCCTGAAATAGTGACTCGCATGTTCTTAAGTTTTGAGGTTTTGAGACATTGAGTAGCCAGAACATGCTCTACCTCAGAAGTGCCTATACCCATGGAAAGAGTTGCTAAAGCACCATGAGTAGAAGTATGAGAGTCGCCACATACAATTGTCATACCAGGCAATGTTAGGCCTTGTTCAGGTCCTACAACATGAACTATTCCCTGACGTTTATCGTGTATGTCGAATTGTAAAATTTCATGCTCTTTACAATTATCGTCTAAGGTAACTACTTGAAGCTTGGCAACTTCATCATTGATACCTTCTATACCTTGTGCTCGATCTGTTGTTGGTACATTGTGGTCCGGAGTGGCAATATTAGCTGAAATTCTCCAAGGCTTACGTCCAGCTAATTTTAGGCCTTCAAAAGCCTGTGGTGATGTAACTTCATGGATCAGATGCCTATCAATGTAAAGTAAATACGTGCCATCTTCTCTTTGAGTTACCTCATGAAGGTTCCATAACTTATCGTATAAAGTGTAAGACATGAAATATTTATGAGTAATCAGGAATTTCTGTTACCACGTCAGCATTTTGAGCCCTGTTTCTTAAGAAATGATCAAGTACAACTAAAGCTGTCATGGCTTCAGCGATAGGAGTTGCCCTGACACCAACACAAGGATCATGTCTTCCTGTAA
>CAYVAL010000033.1:0-7115 GCA_964449395.1 uncultured Gammaproteobacteria bacterium
AGATTATGACACTCCTGTTTATCAGAACAGAGCCATCCATCTTTACTTTCAATTGCTTCAGAGGCAGGTAAGTTCAAGCCACAAGCCTGACATTTAACCATTTGAGTATCGGATACATCTAATTTCTTATTAGAATAACTCTTTGTTCTTGCTATTAGATAAACAAGAAGAATGACTCCAATTAATATTAGTAGTTGCGACATAAACTACTGAATTGCTGGTTCAGGTCTTTCTATATCTTCCTTGCCCAGTAAACCAAGTGTGAGAACACTTGTCCAAGAGCGAGTCTTGATAGACTCATTTTCTTGAAAATTAAAATCTGGGTAGTTAGAAGTAAGTATTTTTAAGTTTCTTTTCTTAAGTTCTTCGTAGCCCAATAAATCGTAAGCCTCAACAAGTATTGAAAGTGCATAGGGAGTCTGTGGAGTATTGGGAAGATGTTCAATTACATATTTTGATCTGCTTATCGCTGCAAGATATGCTCCTCTTTTCATATAAAAGTCAGCTACATACATCTCGTGTTTAGCCAGAAGGTTCTTGAGATAGATCATTCTTTGTTTGGCATGAGAGACATAGTTGCTCTGAGGGTATCTGGAGATAAAGTCAGACAGTTCATCAAATGAAGTTTGAGCCATAACAACTTCTCTTTTCTCTAGATCTGATTGGAAGTACCTAGAAAATAAACCCGAATCATCCGTGAAAGCTGCAAGTCCTTTCATGTAATAGGCATATCCTGTGTGAGAATGTCTAGGATGTAAGTTTATAAATCTTTCCGCCGCGGACTGGCTAGCTTCAAATTGAGAATTCATATAGTAAGCGTAAATGAGTTCTGCTTGCGCTTGTTCCGCATATCTACCAAAAGGAAATCTTGATTCTAATGCCTCTAAACTCATGATGGCTGTTGAATAACTTTCGTTCTTTAAGCGTGATTGTGCCTGGTCATATAGTTCTTTTTCTATAAGCCTTTCATCTGGCATCTCTTCATTTGAAGAACATGCGGATAGAAAGAGAATGACAAAAATCCCTAAAATACTGAGATTTCTCTTGCTAGATTTATGAAAATTGTGAACGATTGTCATTTAAGTTATGAATTCTACAGATCAGATTAGTTCTTGGACAGAAAAAGGTTAGCTCAGTTCGAATTATCTATATGGAAACAAAAAAAAAGATATCACTTATTTATACCGTACTCGATTCAGATGAAGGCGATAGAGTAGATCAAATAGCTGCAAGACAATTTCCAGAATATTCAAGGGGCCATATCCAACGATGGATAAAAGAAGGTAATTTGCTGGTTAATAATCATGAAATAAAATCTAAACAATCACTTCAGATCCATGATGTTATCTCAATAGATTTTTGGGAAGAGCCTAAATTAAAGGACCTTCCTGAAGATATACCACTTGAGGTAATCTTTGAAGACAAAGAGATATTAATTATCAATAAACCAGCTGGTCTGGTAGTTCATCCAGGGCCCGGTAATGAAAAAGGAACCTTAGTTAACGCATTATTATCTCATGATAATAAACTAGGCTTTCTCCCGAGAGCTGGTTTGGTTCATAGATTAGATAAGGACACATCTGGCCTTATGGTGATATCTAAGACAGAGAGTTCTTACATGAACCTTATAGACCAATTAAAGCAAAGATCTGTAAAACGAACTTACTTAGCCATAGTTGTCGGAGTGCCGGTTACAAGTAAAACTATAGATGAACCAATTGGCAGACATCCTAAGATTAGAACTAAGCAAGCTATTACTCAGAATGGTAAAGAGGCCATAACTAGATTTAATAAATTAGATAGTTTTGGAGGTTATTCCTTATTACGTGTAAATTTGGAAACCGGTCGAACTCATCAAATTAGAGTTCACCTGTCTCACATAGGGCACCCAATTATTGGAGATCCTACTTATGGGAATAGAAATAAATTTTCTGTTGGAACAAGCGAAGAATTAAAAAAAATTATTGTCGCTTTTAAAAGGCAGGCTTTGCATGCCGAAGAGCTTGAATTAATCCACCCAGAAACTAAAGAACCTATTTCATTTAAAATTGAAATGCCTTCAGATATGCAAATTTTATTAGATCAAATCAATAGTTATGGATCTTGAATTTCATAGACCTAAAACTCCACTTGGAGACAGAATACATTGCCTTACTCTGACTAGAAATTTTTTTGATAAGCATCAAATAAATGCTGATAAAGATAATTTAATAAATAATTTTTTATCATACAAAGATATTCCTATCCAATATATGGATCAGATTCATGGGAAAAACTTAGGATTTATATCATCACATTCTTCAAAACCAATTGCCAATACTGATGCATTGTTTTCTTCCAGTACTAACCTTGCCCTGGCTGTTTTTTCTGCAGACTGTTTACCAATTGCTCTTTGTAAAACTGACGGTAGTGAATTTGCTATCATTCATGCCGGCTGGAAAGGTTTAGTTTCAGGCGTGGTAGAAACTTCTATATCTTCTTTTACCAATTCCAGTAATTTATGTGCTTGGATTGGACCATCAATTTCGAAACAAAACTATGAGGTTGGTAAAGATTTGTACGATGCTTTTATGGCAAAAGATAAAAATTCTATTCTAAATTTCTCTAAAAGGGATTCGTATAAATTTCTTTTTAATCTGCAAGGCGAGGCTGAAAGAATTTTAAAGAAATATAAGATAAACGTTCAAACTTCAGACATTTGTACATACAACTCATCATCCTTGTACTCATATAGAAAAGAAGAAACAGAGAATAGAATAGTAACTATTATATGGAGAGAGGCATGAAGACTAAGGGCTTTATAGGGTTGGGTGTAATGGGATTTCCAATGGCAGGTCATATCGCGAAGAATTATCCAACCGCCGTTTACAATCGTTCAAGGCCAAAGTCAGATGATTGGATGAAAGTTCATACTGGCAGAATTTCTTTAAGTCCAGAAGATCTTGGTAGTTCTTGCAATGAAATATTCATGTGTATTGGTAATGATAATGACGTAAGGGAAGTTATTTCTGGTGATAAGGGTATTTTAAAATCCATGTCTGCAGGAGGGATCATAGTAGATCACACTACCACTTCTGCTGTTTTGTCTATTGAGATGAGCAAGCTCTGTATGGAAAAAGGTGTACATTATCTAGACGCACCTGTTTCTGGTGGACAAGCAGGAGCTGAAAATGGGTCGCTCACCATTATGGTTGGCGGTCACAGCGATGCTTACGAGCAAGCCAAAGTAACTATGAATTTTTATTCCAAATTTTCTAAGCTAATGGGCCCTTCAGGTTCTGGTCAATTAACCAAGATGGTGAACCAGATATGCATAGCCGGTTTAGTTCAAGGATTAGCTGAAGGTATTAATTTTTCTGAAAAAGCGGGATTAGCAACTAAAGATGTAATAGAAGTCATTTCTCAAGGAGCTGCACAATCATGGCAAATGGAGAATAGATGGGAGACCATGTCGCTGGATGATTACGATCACGGTTTTGCAGTAGATCATATGCGTAAAGATCTAAAGATCGCTATTGAAGAAGCAGAAAAAAAAGGTGCTCTTATAGAAATAACAAAACTCATTGATGGGTTCTACAAAGATATTCAAGATATGGGTGGAAACAGATGGGACACTTCTAGTTTATTAAAAAGACTACAAGAAAATGATTAATTTTCCTCATACAAATGATACGGAAGTTCAAAACCTTCTTCATGAATCCAGAGAAACTTTATTTGAATTAGCTAGGGAAATGAAAATAGATGATTTGAGCGAAGCTTTTTTAGAAGAGATAGTGATTCCAATCTCCTTATATTTGATTAAACAGTTTCCAAAAAGAGAAAAGCCATATTTTATATGCTTCACGGGTGGGCAGGGCTCTGGAAAGACTACATTATCTTTTTTTGTACAAAAAGTTCTTAATGAAACATTTAATAGACCTGCTATGGGGTTTTCTATTGATGATATATATAAATCCCAAGAAGAGAGGAGAGCTCTTGCAAACAATGTTCATCCCCTTTGTTACGTAAGAGGAGTTCCAGGCACACACGATATAAATATGGGTCTTGATTTAATTGATCAATTGAGTAGAGCAAATCAAGATACTCAAACAAAGATACCTTCCTTTTGTAAACCAGAAGATAAACATTATCCAATCGAAGATTGGCCTGTTTACATCGGCAAGCCTGATTTTATTTTTTTTGATGCGTGGTGCGGAGGGGCTAGACCTTTACCAGAAGAAGACTGGCTTCCCCCTTTAAATCAACTTGAAGCCGAAGAAGATCCTGATGGAATATGGTCTAAATGGAGCAATAAAGAGCTTTCAAAAGATTATCAAACTTTGTTTTCATTATTTGATGTGCTCCTAATGATCAAAGTACCAAGTATGGATTTTGTTTACGAGAGCAGGTGGATACAGGAGCAAACTTTAGCCAAAACCGTAACCGATCCTGTCCTTAAGAAAAAGATTATGACCCGGGATCAAGTTTATCGCTTTGTCATGCATTATGAACGATTAACTCACTATATTTTGGAAGAACTACCTGATTTTTCAGATATTGTTCTGTCCAGAGATGGTAATTTTAAATTCTCCATTTCTAAAACCCCTTAGATGTTGATACTATAGGGTTTTCTTGACTTAGACACCTCAGATGTCACAATGCTCAACCTCCAAAAGTTTGGAGTAACTTTTAATAGAAATTAATGGATAAAAGTAATAAATCTGGTGCAGAAGCATTAATACATTCTCTTCATCTTGAAGGTGTCGAGTTTATGTTTGGTTATCCGGGCGGAGCTGCTTTACATATATACGATGCTATATTTAACCAAAACTATGTCGACCACATTTTGGTAAGACATGAACAAGGGGCAGTTCATGCAGCTGATGGTTATGCTAGGGCTACTGGAAAACCAGGCGTAGCGCTAGTCACTTCTGGACCTGGAGCTACTAATGCCATAACTGGTCTGGCAACGGCTTATATGGATTCAACTCCTATTGTTGTTATTTCAGGTCAAGTTAAATCTAATCTAATAGGAACAGATTCATTTCAAGAAACCGATATGATTGGGATCTCACGTCCAATTGTAAAACATAGTTTTCTGGTTCAACGAGCTGAAGATATTCCTGAAATAGTTAAGAAAGCTTTCCACATAGCCACAACAGGAAGACCTGGACCAGTAGTGATTGATGTACCGAAAGACTTAACAGACCCAGAATATAAGTTTGAATTTAATTATCCTGAAGAAGTAAATATGCGTTCCTATAACCCTCCTAAGGAAGGGGATACTTCAAGAATAAAAGAAGCTGTAGATTTAATTGAAGCTGCTAAGAGACCAGTCATCTATTCAGGAGGAGGAGTTATTCAAAATGATGCTTCAGACGAATTAATCGAGTTAGCAAAACTGCTTAACTTCCCAGTTACAAATACTTTAATGGGGTTGGGCGCTTTCCCTGGTACAGATCCCCAATTTATGGGCATGTTAGGTATGCACGGCACTTATCAAGCAAATATGGCCATGCATAATGCTGATTTAATAATAGCTATTGGAGCAAGATTTGATGACAGAATCACTAACGATCCTAAACAATTTTCTCTTGGAGCTAAGAAGATACATATAGATGTAGATCCTGCATCTGTTTCTAAAATTATACATGCCGACATACCAATCGTTGGCTCTGCCAAAGAATGTTTATCTGCACTGCTTTTAGAGATTAACTCTAGAGATCTAAAACTAAATGAATCCGATATTTTAGAATGGAATAAACAAATATCTACTTGGAGGGATGCTCATGGTTTGAATCATTCCCTGTTAGAGCTTGGACCTCAAAACGGAAAGATATTGCCTCAACAAGTTGTTCAGTCACTTTACAAAGAAACTAATGGAGAAGCATTTATCACTTCAGATGTAGGACAGCATCAGATGTTTGCTGCTCAGTATTATCATTTTGATAAGCCAAGGCAGTGGATTAATTCTGGTGGCCTTGGAACCATGGGTTTCGGTCTTCCATCTGCAATGGGTGTTCAATTAGCCTTTCCTGAATCTACCGTAGCTTGTGTGACTGGTGAAGGCAGTATACAGATGTGTATTCAAGAATTGTCGACCTGTCTGCAATACGGACTGCCAATCAAAATAATCAATTTAAACAATGCTGCTCTTGGAATGGTTAGGCAGTGGCAGGATATGCAGTATGGAGGGAGACATTCCTCTAGTACTTATGAAAATTCACTCCCCGATTTTATTGCTTTAGCTGAATCCTATGGTCATGTTGGAATCAAAGTTGCCAAGTTTGAGGATTTAGAAGCTGCTATGAAGGAATGCGTATCACTTAAAGACAGATTGGTATTTTTAGATGTTGATGTCGATCCAAATGAGCACGTATACCCTATGCTTGAAGCTGGAAATGCTATGGATCATATGTGGTTAGGAAAAGAAGAAAAGACTTGGAAATGAAAAGAGTTATTGCATTATTAATGGAAAACCAACCCGGTGCTCTCTCAAGAGTAGTTGGGCTCTTTTCTCAAAGAGGTTATAACATTGAGACATTGGTTGTGGCGCCCACCACTGATCCATCTTTATCAAGACTGACTATGTCTACAGAAGGTGATGAAAAAGTGGTTGAACAGATAACTAAGCAATTGGATAAATTAATAGATGTTGTCTTAGTTACCAACTTAAGCGAATCTGAATTTGTTGAAAGAGAATTAATGCTGATTAAGTTTAGAAAAGATTCTTTTCCTGAGAATGCTTTTGAAGAATCTAATGTTGTTTCTAAAAATGATGAAGTTATTAATGTACAAGTAGTTGGTACTTCATCAGAATTAGATACATTAATTACAGAGATTGAAGGAAGCAATCCTATAGAAGTTGTCAGATCTGGCTCTTTGGGGATCTCGTCTGATAAAAATACATTAAGTATAGAAAATTAAAAGGAGTGAGTTATGCAAGTTTATTACGATAAAGATACTGATCTAGATATTATAAAAAATAAAAAAGTAGTCATCGTTGGTTATGGCTCTCAAGGTCATGCACACGCAAATAACCTTAAAGATTCGGGTGGCAATGTAACTGTTGCATTAAGAAAAGAATCCACTTCATGGGCTAAAGCTGAAGCGGCCGGACTGAACGTTCAAGAAGT
>CAYVAL010000034.1:0-7044 GCA_964449395.1 uncultured Gammaproteobacteria bacterium
CTTTTGATTCTAAGGTAAGAGGATCCAGCTCAAATGGTTTGTGACCTTCCTCAAGAGCTAGAAGTTTTCCAGAATGAAAAACAATATTAGTATTTGCTGTTCCATCTTCTCCTTCAAAATTATATTCAGGATCTGGTTTCATAGGGTTCAATGCATTAATTAATGACCTTCCAGCTTTTCTTTCCTGTTTCCATTTAGAAGTTTGGGCCCATCTATTTAAGTAAGAAATCCTCCCATTCTCAAAATGAAAAGCATGTATCATTCCATCTCCTGCAAACCAATGGTAGTCTCCACCCATAGGAGGAAACTGAGGGTCTGGGCCATTTCTATAGTAGCTTCCAAAAAGATCTCTAGGAACTTCTCCCTCTATTATCAGGTCTTGAATATCACACTCCATTCTCAGGGGAGCGTAATTACCTCTTAAATTAGGATGGTCTGGATATATATCAGTCATAGTTATTTAAATTTTTTACTAAAATATCTTATAAATAATAATAAGACAATTATTCCTATCCAAAACCATATTGAATCTAAGGGGTTGGAATTTTCAGTTACAACGCTCTGACCAGCATAATAACCGGGAATTGTGTATATTAGGGCCCATAAAAAACAAGACAAAATTTCAATAAGAAAGAAACTCTTTTTATTCATATTTAGCGATCCTGCGGTGATAGGCAGCAGTGGTCTAATTGGACCAATAAACTTACCTACAAAAAGTCCAATCACTCCATAACGCTTAAAGAATTGTTGTCCATTGATCAAGAACTCAGGATGATTTCTAAAAGGCCACAATTTACTTAGAGAATTTCTTAAACTGAAGCCAATAAAGAAACTTGCTATATCAGATAGTAGACTAGAAAAATATGCCAGCATGACCACTTCAAAAATGCTAAGAGAGGTAGCTGCCAAACCTGATATTACGGCAAGCAGAACCACTCCAGGAATGATAATTCCTATCAATGCAAATGACTCTACAAATGAAGCACCGATTATTCCAACGGCAATCCATTGAGGATTTCTCTCTAACCAAACTATTAATTCATTAAATTCAAACATCTTAAGTCTTTGAAAGCCTAGATACTTAGGTAGAATATTCAACAATGCCTCAGAGTAAAGAAATAAATGTCTATATGGAACAGCTAGGATTAGAAGCCAAACAAGCCTCTATGGTTCTCTCCCAGTCATCTTTGGAACAAAAGAACGAAGCCCTTCAATGTATTTCTGATCAAATAGAAGAACATAGGGTTGAAATTTTAAAAGAAAATCAGAAAGATCTAGAGTCAGCAAAGAAAAAATCAATTGGCTCTGCTCTTATAGACAGACTGGAGCTCAATGAAAGCAGAATTGACTCCATGATCTCAGGTTTGAAGGTAGTTTCAGATTTACCTGACCCTGTAGGAGAAATAGTAGACTTAGACCCAACGCCCTCTGGAATTGAGGTCAGTAAAATGCGAGTTCCTTTAGGAGTTGTAGGGATAATATACGAATCAAGACCGAACGTAACAGCTGATGCAGCTGCTTTGTGTTTAAAATCTGGAAATGCTTGTCTACTAAGAGGAGGTTCAGAGGCAATTTTATCAAATAAGATTATTTGGAATTGTCTTCAAAAAGGTCTGGAGAAATCTGGGCTCCCAAAAGAATGTATTCAATTAGTAGAAACTACTGATAGAGAGGCTGTAAAGAGTTTATTACATCTAGATAAATATTTAGATGTAATTATTCCGCGAGGAGGTAAAGGTCTGGTGCAGTTAATATCTGAAGAATCAAGAGTACCTGTAATAAAACACTTAGATGGAATATGCCACGTTTATATCGATAAGAGTGCAGATCTCTTGAAGGCTGAGGCTATAGCATTTAATGCAAAAACTTATAGATATGGTATCTGTGGAGCAATGGAAACTCTTTTAATTCATCGAGAAGTAGCTTCCACCATTTTACCCAGTCTAAATATGAAATTCCTTTCAGAGAAAGTTGAATTACGAGGTTGTGAAAAGACCAGAAACTTCATAGATGTTTTAGAAGCTAATGAGGAAGATTGGCAGACTGAATATCTAGCTCCCATATTATCAGTCAAAATAGTAGATACGATGGAAGAGGCCGTTGAACATATACAAAAATTTGGTTCAAATCACACAGACTCTATAGTTTCTGAAGACGATCAGACTGTCGATTATTTTATTAAAAACGTAGATTCAAGTTCTGTGATGCATAATCTACCAACTTGCTGGGCTGATGGATTTGAGTATGGTTTGGGTGCAGAAGTTGGAATTTCAACAGATAAGATTCATGCAAGAGGCCCTGTTGGATTAGAAGGACTAACGTCTCAAAAATTTATAGTTAAGGGTAATTCACATTTAAGAGGAGTCTAAAATAGCAAAAAAAAAATTGATTGGTATCTTTGGTGGAACCTTTGACCCAGTGCATTTAGGCCATGCTTTCGTTATTAAAGAATTTAAAGACTTAGTTGATTTTGACAAACTAATTCTCATACCAAATGGCAACCCTCCTCATAAAGAAAAGAATGTTGATGAGCAAGAGAAGCTTGAAATGACAGAGCTTGCCCTAGGAGATATAGCAAATTTAACAATAGATGACAGGGAAGTGAAAAAGAAGGCTCCCTCTTACGCTTATTTAACCCTCCAGGAATTAAAGAAAGAAAATCCCGATGATATTTTAGTCTGGATTATGGGTTCTGATTCTTTTGCTAATATAGATACCTGGTATTGCTACGAAGAGTTTATAGATGAAGTTAATCTTCTCGTTCTAGAAAGACCCGGATACTCTATTCAAAAGCAATCAATTGCAGATAATATTCTTCGCTCTAAACAAACATTTGATATATCTGATCTTAAAAAAAATAATAATAAAATTTTTCTTTTAAAGATAAACCCTATAGAAATCAATTCAACAGAAATTAGAAAACTTATTGCAAATAATGAGGATGCTGCTGAATTTTTACATCCAAATGTTTACCAGTTCATTAAAACAAATAATTTATATAAAAATTAAATGACTAAGAATCTAAAAAATAAAATCATTAATAGTCTCGAAGACATAAAAGCAGTTGATCCTGTTGCAATAGACGTAAAAAAAATAAGTTCCCTTACCGACTTCATGGTTATTGCGTCGGGTACTTCAAATAGACATATTGCAGCCATGAGTGAAAGAGTGTTAGAGGGGTTAAAAGAAGATAATATCTCAGGAATAAAGATTGAAGGGCAGGGCGGAGACGATTGGTTGTTAGTAGACGCTGGTGATGTCATTGTCCATCTATTGTCTTCTGACGCAAGAGAGTTTTATGATTTAGAAAGTTTGTGGGATCCTGAGCTTTAGTGAAGATTAATGTAATATCTATAGAATCAAGTCGTCCTGAATGGGCTGAAAAAGCATTTAGATCATATGAATCTAAATTTAATAAATCTATTAGAGTAAACTGGATTGGGTTGAAGCCTTTAAATAGGAATAGGAACTATAACCATTCTGCAATTGTCGAAAAGGAAAGTGAATTACTTTTTTCTAAAATTAAAAAGAAAGATTTTGTTATAGCCTTAGACAAGCAAGGTATGGAATTAAGTACAGAAAAACTTAGAGTTCAGTTTGATAATTGGGTCTCCGGTTCAAGAGATATTTCTATGATAATCGGAGGCCCGGATGGCTTGAGTGAGACTCTCTTGAAAAAAAGTGATTTTTGTTGGTCTTTATCGAGCTTAACTTTTCCTCACTCTTTCGTACCTATTTTAATTATTGAACAAATCTATAGAGTTTGGTCAATAACCCAGAATCATCCTTACCATAAATAGTTTCATGAAATTTGTACAAGACCTAAAGCAAGATGAAAGGGAAATTAAATCCTTAAAGGAAAGATCTAGAATAATTTTCTTTTTCATTTCTATATTATTTTGTATTGGCCTTTTTAAGATTCTTCAATTGAGTATCTTAGATAACACTGAATATTTAGATGATTCAGATAAGAATAGGATTATTGAATTGCCAATTCACCCTGCTCGCGGATTGATTAAACTCCAGGACGGATTGGTGGTTGCAGAAAACATCGTCTCTAAAGATTTATTTATAAATACAGAGTTTCTAGATTTAGCAGATAAAGAATTAGATTATCTCAGAACAAATATTGTTAACGATAGGAAATTAACTTATTCAGGTCTAAAAAATTATAAAAAAGATGAGAAGGTTTTGTTACTTGATAATTTAAGTTCTGAAGAACTCGCAAAATTCGAATTGTATAAAGAGTTTATGCCGCATATTTCATTGGAGATAAGTTTAAGGAGATACTTACCTCAAAAAAATCTTTTTTCACATGTGATAGGTCATCTAGGGAGACTATCTTCTGAAGAGAAAACTTACTTACCTAGATTTGAATATCCTCTCTCTTCTTTTTTAGGAAAAGTTGGTCTTGAAAAAGTCTATGAAAAAGAACTGAAAGGATTCCCCGGTCTCAGTCTCATGGAAGTTGATGTATATGGAAAAAAAATAAGAGAGCTAGAAAGGGATCTGCCTTTAACTCCCAAAGACATAACACTCTCATTAAATTTGGAGCTTCAGCATATTGCTAGAACAGAGTTAGCAAATCGAAAAGGTGCTATTGTAGCTTTAGATCCAAATACAGGTTTCATTAAGGCAATGGTCAGTTCTCCAGACTACAACCCCAATACTTTAAACGGATCAGAAATTGGAAGTTCTTTTGAAGATTATCTTCAAGAGGATTCACCTTTTTTTAACAGGGCAATCTCAGGCTCCTATCCTCCAGCATCAACTTTAAAGCCTTTTGTGGGTTTATTGGGTTTAGAGGAAGGCGTAATTACTAAAGATACCAAAATTGTAGATAAAGGTTTCTTTCAACTTAAAGAAGACGGCCGTCGTTATCGTGGTTGGAAAGAAGATGGTCATGGAGAAGTGGATTTAAATAAGGCAATCGTGGAATCATCAGATGTATATTTCTATGAGCTTTCCTCTCAATTAACAATAGATAGGATTTCAAAGTTTTTGTCTACCTTTGGATTTGGGAAATTCACTGAAATAGACCTTTATAATGAGGCACAAAGCATCTTGCCAACCAGAAACTGGAAACTAGGTAATATAGGTGAACCTTGGTTTGTGGGAGACACAATAAACATTGGTATTGGTCAAGGATACATTTCCTCTACTCCAATGCAGCTTTTATCTTCAATTTCAGCAATAGCAACTAAAGGCAAGATTTTTAAACCAAAAATTGTAAGTAAAATTGGTTCCGATCCTTTAATGCCTGAATTATTGCATGAAATTAAAATCAAAGATCAACAACATTGGAATATCATAGAGCAATCCATGGTTAGAGTTATTCAGTCATGGAATGGAACTGCACATAACTTATACAGCGAAGGCGGAGTTGTGATAGCCGGCAAGACAGGAACCGCACAAATAAAAAGTTTAACTGACCAAGACCTAACAGTTAGAGAAGAATACCAAGAAGTTAGAGGTAATATTAAGAATAGAGATCATGCCTTATTTGCAAGTTATGGTCCGATTCCTTATCCAAATATTGCTGTGGTAGTGATTGTAGAGAATGGTGAATCGGGCAGTGCCGTTGCAGCACCAATTGCTAAGAAAATGATTGAAGCATATCAAAAGATAACTTTTATAGATGAGCAATAGGAATCCATTAGATTATTCATTAAATAAACCTTTAATTAGAAGTTTTAATCCTATCAATTATTTATTTAAAGATTTGCCTCTTTTCTTAGCGCTTTTGATTCTTCTATCGTTTGGATTATTAATGTTATTCAGTGCAAGTGGCCAGTCTACAGGCATGTTATCCAGACAGATTATATTCATCTTAGTGGGCTTAGTGCTTCTATTATTTATATCGCATTTAAAACCGAGGTCATATAAGAATATCCTTATGAACTCTTATTGGTTGGGTATTTTGTTACTGGTATATGTCTTGATTAATCCAGCTTCAGGTTACCAGACAAGCAGGTGGATAGACGTAGGATTTTTCTCATTCCAGCCATCCGAGATAGTTAGGTTGATTTTACCTTTATCTATAGTCGCTTATCTCTGCAGAAAAGAGACGGCACCAAGATTTCAAGATTGGATGATCACGACCTTTGGGGCCTTAATATGTTCTTATTTAGTCTATGAACAACCCGACCTTGGCACATCAATCATTGTGTTCACGTCTGGCCTAATACCTATATTCCTAGCAGGATTACCTTTACGAATTATTATGAGTTACTTTGTTCTTCTTAGTTTGATGGTACCTGTCATTTGGACAAATTTTCTTTACGATTATCAAAAAGAAAGAGTTTATACTTTTATAGATCCAAACTCTGACCCTTTAGGCACTGGTTGGAACATTGCTCAATCTCAAACCGCAATAGGATCTGGCGGCCTATATGGAAAGGGCTTCCTTCAAGGCAGTCAAAGTCAACTTGATTTTATACCCGAAAGCCATTCTGACTTTATATTTTCTGTTATAGGTGAAGAGTTAGGTTTATTAGGAATACTCTTTCTCTTTGCTTTATACGCATTTATTCTTTGGCGTGTCTTTAGAATAGGGTTTTATGCTGAAACAAATTTTGAAAGATTGACTTCCTGTTCCTTAGGTTTTATTTTTTTATTATTTATTTTAATAAACGTGTTGATGGTTATAGGTATAATTCCGGTTGTGGGCGTTCCTCTTCCATTAATAAGCCAAGGTGGGACCTCTATAGTGGTGCATTTATTAGCTTTTGGAGTGATTCTTTCTACTAAAAAAACTCAAATATGAATTTAAGACTACTTTTAATCATCAACATACTATTGCTAAGTTCTTTTCAGTTTTTATATGCTGACTATTCTTCGCGAGATGAAGTACGTAATTTTATTGAATATATGTCAGAAAAACATAAATTTAATAAATCTGAACTCAAAAATTTATTTGATCAAGCAGAATACCAAGAAAAAGTTGTGAGGATAATGAATCGACAACCTGAAGGCACAATGACCTGGGGCAAATATAAAGAAATAATGATAACCGATTCTCGTATATCTGCTGGTAAAGAATTA
>CAYVAL010000035.1:0-6781 GCA_964449395.1 uncultured Gammaproteobacteria bacterium
CCTGCAATAGCAGCAGGTTGTACCATGGTTTTAAAACCAACTGAAATGGCTCCTTTTAATGCCATGATTTTTGCAGAAATACTTCATGAAGCTGGTGTGCCGGCGGGAGTATTCAATCTAATTAATGGAGACGGTCCGACTGTTGGTGAAGCGATGTCTTCACATCCTAGTATAGATATGATGTCATTTACTGGATCAACTAGAGCAGGAATTGCAGTTGCCAAAGGTGCAGCAGATACAGTTAAAAGAGTTGCGCAAGAGCTTGGCGGTAAATCTGCAAACATAATTTTAGATGATGCTGATTTTGAATCAGCTATCACTGGAGGTGCTAAACACTGCTTTAATAATAGCGGCCAATCCTGTAATGCACCCACTAGAATGCTAGTTCCTGAAGCACGACATGACGAAGCTAAGGAAATTGCAAAGAGAGCAGCAGAAGCAACAAAAGTAGGAGATCCTTTTGCAGAAGACACTGGCATAGGTCCTGTAGTTAGTGATGTTCAGTTCAATAAAATACAAGGTCTTATTGAGAAAGGTATTGAAGAAGGAGCAGAACTAGTTGCTGGTGGTCCAGGTAAGCCTGAAGGGTTAAATGCCGGGTACTATGTTAGACCTACAGTATTTGCCAATGTAAATAATGATATGACTATTGCAAGAGAAGAAATCTTTGGTCCAGTATTATCAATTCTTCCTTATAAAACTGAAGATGAAGCAGTTGAAATTGCTAACGATACTGAATATGGACTATACGGATATGTTTCTTCCGGTGATGTGGAGCATGCAAAACAAGTAGCAAATAAAATCAGAGCTGGAAGTATTGCCATTAATGGAGCTGGTGCTGACTTCACAACTCCTTTTGGTGGTTACAAACAATCAGGAAATGGAAGGGAATGGGGTCCATTCGGATTTGAAGAGTTCCTAGAAGTGAAAGCAGTTGTAGGTTTTACTAGTTAAACTGTCCTTAAAAAAAAGGCCGCTCTTTAGCGGCCTTTTTTATACTTGATTCAGTAACTTTTTTCCCTCTTGTAGGCGTTTGTAATTATCTATGAAAAGCTCTACGGCCCTTAAAGGAGCTCTAGGTCCCCAAGCCGAGTCGTGAGGGGTTATAAAACAGTTTTCTAAGGTCCATAATGGAGAATTTGAAACTAAAGGTTCAGGATCTGTTGTATCCAGAGCAGCACATAATATGTCTTGTTCCAATAATGCTTTTGCCAGACTGTCTTCGTCTACCGACTCCCCTCTGCCTACGTTTATAAACATTGCTGATGATTTCATTGCATTAAATTGTGCAGTAGAAAATACTTTTTGAGTATCGGGGCTAGATGGTAGGCAATTAACTACGAAATCACACAAGGGAAGCATTTCATCTAATTCGCTAGGTTTGAAAAGCTGGTCAAGGTTATCCGATAGAACAGGCGATCTCTTTGTGGCATAAACTGTCATGCGAAATGCCTTAGCAAGTCTAGCTACTTCTTGCCCTATTCCGCCAAAACCAGTTATTCCTATAGTCATGTCTGTAAGCTCTCCAACAGACATCATTTGTTTCCAGTTCTTTTCTTTTTGAAGGGCAATATGCGCGTCTATTGATTTTATTGACCTTAATATCTGAGCAAATATATATGTCGCAATTGGAATTGCATGCAATCCTCCTCCATGTGAGAAGACTTCAGCACGATCAATCAGTGCTTGAGCTTGCGGAGTCTCAATTCCTGCCCATGAGCCCTGCACATAAGAACATCCATCAATGAGAGATAAATATTTTTCAAAGAAATCTTCTGATTTCAGGGCTTTGAACATAAGTTCATAAGAAACTAAAGCAGCATCTGGCTTCCCTTCACCATGTATTATATTTGCCTCTGAATCTATGAGAATAAATTCATCATTTTTAAAATTCTCATTCAACAAATCTTCAAATGCCTCATATGTAAACTCGCTTAAGCAAATCTTCATAAATTATTTCAAATCTCCTTCTTCTCGCATCTTTTTCCTTATCTTAGTGGCACTGATTTCTGTTACAGAGTTGTCAAAAACTTCTTCTTCAAAGACATAACCAACACCTCTTCCGTATGTAATATTGACTACGTTGGGAACCAACATGATTTCATACTCAACACCTTTTCTAAAACCATCTTTCAAAAGACCTTCTTCAATATTTGAACAGACAGTATCCCAATCAAATGGATTATCATCTTGACCATCACCGCCTGATGCACCTTGAACATCCCGGACTTGAATGATGACTTGTCCTGTTTTCACAACACATCTTTTGAAGAGTGCCTGGTGCCCCTCATGCCATGGTTGCCATCTACCAAGCATTTGTACTGTAGGTTTTTTCCAATCAAACATTTTGTTTTATTCTTTTTGCCACATCATTGTGGTTATGATCATTCCATTCTTTAATATGGAAATCTACTTTTTCAGGAGGTTCAAATAAAGCATTTGTATCCTCAAACCTACCTTCTTCAATCGTATCAAGCCAAATAGTAATATCGGCATCAAAAATCTTTCTAGTTTCTGCTGTAGGGCATACAAAGTCACATATAACAATTCTATTGTGCGAGGATTCAAAATCAGCAATGGATTTCATCCTCAAGCTTTGTCTAAGTCTGCCTTCCTCACTAAAATCCCAATCTCCAGCCATAGTCCTCACTTTATCAGCATTAAACCAAGCTGATTCCAACAAAGGTTGCAATCTTTCCGATAAGTAAGTTTTACCGCTGCCAGGTAAGCCCATAACTAAAATTTTCATATACTAGATGTTATTAAGAAAAATTGAGCTTATTATGAACTTCCTGCAGATCAAGTCCATAATCTTCTAAAGAATAATTATGTTTTGCTTTTGCTTCTTTTGAGCCCTCTTCTACATATGTCTCCATTGCCCTTACAGTTTTGTCATTCAACGCGAGAGAAAACTTTGAATAAATATCTTTAATTAAATTAATGGGATCATTAACTAGATCTGTATATTCAATTTGCATATAACTCTCAGGTGGAATTTTTTGTTTTTGAGCTTCATTTTTAGCATTAGATCTAGACCAAAATTCTAAAGTTCTATTACCAAGATCTTTCAAATCAACAGAATTGCTAAATCCTTTTCTAACTTGAGAAGTTAAACTGCATATTGAAGGTAATGTTTCTGCAGGATCACGACAAATATGAATAAAGCAGGCATCTGGATAAAAGCTCAATATTTCTTCTAAATTTCCTAAATGACTAGGATCCTTGAGTAGCCACCTCTCAGGTTTGTGTTTTTCTTCTAATACTCTAAGAAACTTATGATGCCATTTATAACTTAGTCTAGAGTCAGACTGAGAGAGATAATCTAGATAAGTTGGTGTGTTAGCCATATAAAAATAAAGAATACTTTGTAAAGCAAATACTTTTATAAGTAAACATTCTTCAGGGCTCTTTGATCTAATATTATGAAGGTCGTCTAATTTTGGAATAAATCTTTCTTTAAAAAATAGAATTGCATCGGATTGGAATATTCGGCTTAATTCAGAAATAGATTTCTTTTTAACCAAAGGGAGTGGTTTCATCATTTCCCAGAATAAAGGGCTACGGCTAGACTCATCTTTACTTAATAAATTAAATAAAAATGTGGTTCCCGATCTAGGTAATCCAATAACTATGATTGGTTTAGAGACTGTCTGAAAATCCAATTTTTTGTGAGTTTTTTGGATTAAAGAACGGTTCTTTAAATGTTCTCGAATCTGATATTGTGCAGCCAGTTCTCCAAAAAAAGTTAGATTTCCTTCCGTGTTTATAGAATTAATGAGGACATCAAGAGCTTCTTCGCAGTCAGTATCTAAAATTTCATGCTCTACTCCTAAAATTAGATTAGATTTCTTTATCATCTAGTTCTTCTAATTTCTCCAGATTCCCTGATTTACTGACATTGTTTTATTAATATCCTCATATTCACCTGTATAAGCAATATGTTCTCCTTGAAGGGAGGTAATTTTAGTTAATTTTCCGTCGACTTTGAGAGGTTGAAATTTAGTCTTAGCTGTAAAACTTTGAAGGTATTTATAAGATTCTCTTTTATTCATGACCCCTTTAGACGAAATGACATTAATGTCTTTAATCTTACCTTTAGTGTTAATTGAATAAGTAAAATCAATTCTTGTTTTTCCAGATTGCACATTATCAGGTTTCTTAAAAAACTTTGATACGTAACTAGGGGTGCAATAAAGGATTTTACATATAGTCTCGTCACCTTTCTTGTCCTTAGGCCATGCCTTTAACTTGCAAGAATTAGAAGTACAGTCTAAACAGGTAGTAATTGTTTGATTCCTAACCTGATTTAATTTACTTAATGTATCACTATTTAACTCTTGGTTTATAGAACAGATAGGTTCTGAGAATAATGACAATCCAAAGACAGATAAGGCAAAGATAAATAAATATTTCTTCATAAAAGAGTCCCCACTTTTTATTAGAATACCATTCCCTTCTATTAATAAACAATGAGCCAAGTTTAATTTAAATATAGTTTTTTATTCTATTGAATTCTTCCTCTATGGTTATAGTTGCTTCTTTGATCATTTTTTTCTTTCTTTTATTGGGAAGTTTCCATTCATCAATAAAATGAAGTGTGGATGAGGCAACAAAAATTAACCAAAGAGAAAGTCGATATTCATCTATATCCAGAAAATTACTATAAGTATGTTTAAAAATTTCTATACCCTCTATTCCCACTTCGTATCTTACTTCTAGACATGCCGTAGCGAGATCAGATAGAGGGTCTCCTATGGCAGCATATTCCCAATCTAATATTCCAACAATTAAAGAATCTTTCCAAAGTAAGTTTCCTAACCAGAAATCACCATGAAGAAAGACCTTCTCTCCTTCAAATATTTCTTTATTTAAACCTTTTATTAAAGAACTTAATTCATCCCAACGAGATTCCTTAGGTAAATAAGAGATTAATCCATCTAATTGATCTGTCCTTAAAGGTAATTCTGGAAGATAGGCAATATCGGTCTGATGTATGCGTATAAGCTGTTTCGCCATAATTTCTAAAAAAGAGAATTCCCTTTCTTTGGGTTCGAAGATCGTCCCTTCTAGGAAAGACATGACCATAAATGGCTTATCTAAAATTTCACAACTATTATCAAAATAAAAAGCTTCTGCAGTGGGTACTTGTTTATTTGAAATTGATTTTAATAAATAAAATTCAGTCTCAACAGTATTCTCAGAAGTAGGTAGTCCTTCCGTTCTAACTACAAATTTATTTATTTTTGTTCCTTCTTTTACCTCTAAAAGAAAAACATCACAAGACACTCCCCCTTCAAGCCTGCTAAAATAAATTAGATCTCCTTCAGGAGATAAAATTTCTGTTAACTTTAGAAATCTTTCCTTATCTATATTCATTCCAAATAATTATGTGAAAACTTTATAACCGCAAGGCTTAAAAAGTATATGTATAACGATGTGAACTTTAAGTTAATTCTAATACTGATTTATATCTTCAGTTTTATCTTTCAATCTCATAAATCTATTTAGAATTAAAGATAATCCCAAAGCTAGAATTGCCCAAACCGTTGCCGTCCATGCCCAATCGGAGAGTAGAATTGGTAAGCTTTCAGATTCTTGAAGCTTGAGTATCAAGCCAATTAAAATGCCAGATACCCCCATTGGTAAAAAGAATACTAGATTGCCACTGGATAACTCGAGAATACAAAGCACTATGCCAATAATTAGCCAGGCATTACCATTAAAGAGAAGGAGTTCAGTTAGCATCTTTCTTGATACCATCCATTAACACTTCTAGGGTCCCAAGTGCTTTAGTTACATCAGAAGGCACGATAAGGGTTTTCGTTTGATTTGAAGAAGCAAGTTGAGTAATTCCATCAACTTGTCTCTTCATAATTTCGAAATCAATTGCTGATTGACCGTCTTCATTTATCGCACTTGCTACCAATCTAGTCTGTTCGGCATCTGCTTCTGCTTTAATTTTTACTGCATAAGCTTCTGCATCAGCAGTTACCTTGACTGCTTCGGCCTGCTTTTCAGCTTGATATAATTCTGCTTCGGCATTTAGCTCGACACTTTTTTTATCACCTTCCGCTATAGCGATAGCAGCCCTTCTCTCACGTTCAGCATTTAACTGTTGCCTTTGCGAGTCTTTAGTTTGCTCATCAACCAGAACATCCAATATTTCAGTTCTGGTAACTTCGACTCCCCACACTTCAGCTGCTTGAGTTAAACGTTCAGCTATCTCTTGGTTCATAGATTCTCTACTCGACTGAAGATCATCGAGCTCTAATTTACCTGCGGCAGATCTAATAACAGAAATAGCGGTATTCTGAATAGCAGCATTAACATCTCTTATTCTGTAAACAGACTTAGCTGCATCGAGAACTCTAAAGAAAACCGTTGATTCTAGGCCAACCTCAACATTATCTTCTGTAATGACAGATATTTTAAAAGCCGGCAATTGCCTTTCAAGAATGTCTACCTTAAAGGCAACCCTATCAACAAAAGGGACAATCAAAGATAGTCCAGATTCCAAGGATTTAGTAAATTTTCCAAACCTCTCTATAACAAACACTTTGGATTGAGGAACTATTTTTATTCCTAGATAAACTATATATAAAATAAGTAAAACTAAGAAAACTAGAACGGAATTTGTAATCATATATTAATAATATATAAATAAAGTTTGATAGCAATAGCCAAGATGTGTACTTATAAAACCTTTATGAATTGAGTAATTTAAGTCTGGCGGAGAGGGAGGGATTCGAACCCTCGATAGGGGTTTACCCTATACTCCCTT
>CAYVAL010000036.1:0-6555 GCA_964449395.1 uncultured Gammaproteobacteria bacterium
TTGTCACAATGTATATATGACAGAGTAACTTAATGATGGAGTTCATAGAGTGGCTAGCCTCAACTTCATCAAGTGTAGCCTTAAGAGAGTCTTTGTATCTGTACCCTTGGATAGAATCTGCTCACGTTTTATTTATAGCCATATTCTTTGGAACACTTTTATTTGTTGATCTAATGCTTTCTGGTTATGTTTTTAAAGAACTCTCTATAACGGAGATGAATAAAAAAGTCCTCCCTTTAACAATCATAGGTTTTATTTTGATGTGTCTTACAGGGTTTTTACTTTTTTATGCTATTCCAATAAGAAATTATCAAAATCTTTTCTTTAGAGTAAAAATTATTCTGATGATCATTGCTGGACTAAATGCTTATTATTTCCATAGGACTATGAATAGAGAAAGTAAGACATGGGACAAAGATAGCCACATACCATTTGCAATGAAGTTTAGTGCAGTATCATCGCTGCTCTTATGGTCTCTAGTTATTATTTCGGGAAGAATGATTGCATATAACTGGTTTGATTGTGATCGTCAGCCTCAAACAGAGATTATTAATTTTCTTACAAGTTGCATAGTTGAAACTGAACTTTATGAGAGCTTAGATGGAATCTAATCAAATTTTAGAAATTATCTATATTTTGGAAGATAGCTTTATCGGTGAGTATATTCGAAGTTCTTTATGGCTTTTTCCTGTTATTCAATCTTTTCATCTTATAGGTTTAGGAATCTTAGGAGGATCAGTAGTCTTGGGAGACTTTAGACTTTTAGGTATCTTATTTAGATCCGAATCAGTCAGTTATGTCATCTTACAAACTAAACTCTGGTTCAATATTGGTTTATTTACATTGGTTGTAACTGGAGTTCCTCTCTTTTTAAGTGAAGCTGTGAAGTGCTATTACAGCAGAGCCTTTTGGATCAAAATTTCATGTTTGATTCTAGGCGTGATATTTGTATATTTTGTTAGAAATCCTATGGCCTTGAAAAGTAAAAACAATTTCTTGTTGAAGTTTATTGGATCAGTTTCTTTTTCTTTATGGGTTGTAACTGCAGCCTCAGGGAGGTGGATAGGATTCTCTTGATTGGTAATTGAATTAAAGAATCTATCAGTTTAATTCTTTTAAACGTATTTCTTCTTTCATCCAGCTTACTAAAAGATTTAATTTCTCTTCAAGATCAGTAACATGCTCAGCCAGTAGTCCCGATGCATCCGTTACATTATTCATTGTTTCTGCATGCTGTATAAGAGTAACAATATTATTTCCTGTCTCTAGCTGCTGAGATTGAAGTGCTTTTACTTGATCTTCTAAAGCTTCTACCCTAATCAGAAGATCTTCTAAGCTTATTTCTTTAGTCTGATTCATACATTTCCCTCATCTTGAGCATATCATCTATATGTTGCTTATTCTCTTCTGAAGAAGTCACATTCTCATCATTTCTTTCTATTAGTTTTTCTAATATTTTTTTATTTGTGTCATTTTGTTTTTTATAACAGTAAACAATCAGAACAGAATTGAGAATGGTTAAAATTAAAATAAAATAAATCATCTATAAACCTTAGGATGCCTATTAAGATAGGTCAATCTATATAATTATTCGTATAGCAAAGCTACAGCAGGATCAAGCTTAGCTGCACGTCTTGCGGGCCAGATTCCAAAGAATAGCCCAACTAATGCCGAGAAGGTAACTGAACCTATGATTGCCGAGAAGGGCATAACAATAGGCCATTCTTGATAAGAAGCAATTGAGAAATATATAATTGAACCTAGAACTACTCCAATCAACCCACCAATAATACAAAGCAAGATAGCTTCTACAATAAACTGAATGAGAATATCTCTTTGAGTTGCTCCCAGAGCTTTTCTTAAGCCTATTTCTCTTGTTCTTTCTGTTACTGAAACAAGCATAATATTCATTACACCTATACCACCAACTAATAAGCTAATGCTGGCAATGCCAGCTATCATTGTAGTAAGAATATTGGTTGTTTCTTTCTGAAGCTGCTTAACTTCAGACCAATCAAAGACACGAAAATCATTATCTTCTCCAGGGCTTATGTCGTGTGTTCTTCTTAATATTCTTTCGATGGCAATCATAACTTGCGGAAGACTAAATTCACTGGCAGATTTGACTACAATCATATTGATCCACACTCTTCCAAATATCCTCTCTGACGCTGCTAGTACAGGTACAAAAACCCTTTCATCTGGGTTGTCCCAGCCTCCCGAACCTTTTGGTTCAGTAATACCTATAACGCGATAAGATGAGTCTCCAATAAAAATATTTCTATAGAGTAGCTCTTTCCTAGTAGTTCCTAATTCCTTTGCTACATCGCTTCCTATAATTGCTACTTTTTTACCATTTGTTAAATCATTTTCTGTAAACACATTCCCTTGTGTAAGTTCAATTCCATTAATTGAAAAATAATCTGAAGTAGTCCCAACAATAGGAAGATTGGCATTATCTGATGTAAATTTTACTTGTTTGTTGCCTCTCATTTCAGGGGCAATCTTCCAATTAATAGACTTTTCATTTTCTAATGCCCTGACATCAGCTAACTTTAAAGGAATATAAGCAGACTTAACTCCATTCCTTTCTTTTTGACCGGGAACCACTGATAGCACTTGTGATCCCATATCAGAGATAGAATTTTCAATAGCCTTTTGTGCGCTACCACCTATAGAAACAAGCGCTATAACAGCAGCTGTTCCTATAATAATTGCCAAAGCAGTTAGGATAGACCTAAGTAGATTAGCCTTTATTGCATCTAATGCAGAAGTTAGAGATTCTTCAGCCAGCATTAGAAAGGTCTCCTTCCTCTTATTCTCTCCTTAAATTCATCTTGGTTTCTAATAAGTCCATCACTAGGTACTACATACACTTCTTCACCAGATATCAATCCTGATATTACTTCAACATGATTATAGTCAGTATCACCAGTCTCGATCCATAGAGGTACGGGCCGGTTATCAACTTTTTTAAGAACTATAAATTTTGTGAAACCTTCTCCCTCTTTCTTTTCTTCTAGAAACGTTTTTACATCTTCTTTAGGTAAACCTAATAATGTAGCAACAAAATTAAGATTTTTTCTTGTACGTAACGCTCCTGACGGAACAGTCAGGTTGTTATTGGTATCTAAAACCTTTATTTTAATCTCAGCCGTCATGCCCAATAGGAGTAATTCTTCTTTATTATCTATATCAATTAAAACAGGAAATGTAGTTACATTTTGATTAACACTTGCAAGAGGTTCGATTTTTGAAACGTAACCCAAGAACTCTTTATCTTTATAGGATGACACCTTTAAGCTAACTTCTTGACCGATAGATAGCTTGCCTATGTCTACTTCATCAACAAAAGCCCTAACCCTTACTTTATTTAAATCAGCCATTCTCATTAGAAGAGTACCTCCACCTACTGCAGCGGTAGGGGAGGTAATAACTGTTCCTACTTCAGCTTGTCTCGTGATAACTTTTCCAGTAACTGGGGAACGAACTAGTGTATCTTCAAGAGCAATTTTGGCATTTTCTAAATAAACCTCAGCTCTAACTAATTGAGCTTTCGCAAATGCATGTAATTCTTGTATATCTTCAAAAGCTTTGTCAGAAATACTATTACCAGAGTGTAACTGTTTACCTCTTTCCAGTTGAGCTTCAGCATTTTTTAGTTTTACAATTGAAACACCAATGTCTGCTTCGGCTTGAGAAAGTATATTGGAAGGAGTTCTTTGGTCTATTCTTGCTAAGACATCACCTTTATTAACTTTATCTCCCACTTCAGCTCCAAGGTAAAGTATTTCTCCAGATGCTTTTGATTTGATCTCGATAGATGAAATAGCCTCAACAGAGCCTGACGCTTCAATAATAAGTTCCAGAGATCTTGGTTCAGCTTTCTCAATGGTATAGAGATCAAAGTTTTCTTCTTCTTTTCCACAACTCATAACCATGAATACCAAACAGAAGGTTAACGTGATTTTGACTTTATTCATGTTAGTTAATAGCATCTGATTCAATTTTTCCATCACGTATAAATATAGTTCTTTCAGTTTGGTCGGCAATTTCTTTCTCATGAGTTATTAGAACAATTGTTTGGCCTCTGTCATTCAGTTCGTGCAGTAGGTTCATTACTTCTTCACCTGTTTTAGAGTCTAGGTTACCAGTTGGCTCGTCGGCAAATAGTATCGCAGGAGAATTAACAAGAGCTCTAGCAATAGCTACTCTTTGTTGTTGGCCTCCAGATAATTCGGAAGGTCGATGATCTACTCTATCTGCCAAACCGACTTGCGTTAAAGCTTCCATAGCTTTCTCGGACCTTTCTATTTTTCCTATACTGGCATACTTCAAAGGAAGCATTACATTCTCTAATGCAGTACTCCTTGGCAAGAGATGAAATTTTTGAAATACAAATCCTATTTCTTTATTTCTAATTTTTGCCAGTTGATCGTCTTGCATATTCGCTACATTTTCACCATTTAGATGGTATTCACCTTTTGTAGGCGAATCTAAACAACCAATAATATGCATCAATGTTGATTTACCTGAACCAGAAGGACCCATGATGGCAGAAAATTGACTCTTTAAAATTGCAAAAGAAACGCCTCTCAGGGCATTTACTTCCATGTCTCCTACATAATAGGTTTTTTCTAAATTCTTGACCTCAATTACATTCATCGTATATCCATTAGGTGTATTACATTACTATAACACCCTTTGGTTAAAACTTAATACAAATATGATTACGTTATAAAAGGTTATGAATTTACTAATAAGTTAAATTCCAAGAATTCATGATAATTATTACGCCAACACTCAAGCCTAGAATAATGGAGATTACTTCATAAACTCTTTGGTTACTTATTACTTTTGAAAGCGCTAGATTAGAAAGAAACCAGGTAATCCCTCCAATTAAAATCATGACTAAAAAGATAACTAGGTCGTTCAGAGTATTCAAAACATGTTCCATTGCTTAACCTTAAATCTACTCTAGAAATAGGTCAATAAAACTGTCGTGACTTACCTAAATTTGAATACTATAATTCGCGCTCCTCTGGGCGATTAACTCAATTGGTAGAGTGCCACCTTTACACGGTGGAAGTTACAGGTTCAAGTCCTGTATCGCCCACCAATCAAAATATTCTTTTTATCCCTATTGGAGGGTATAGTAGTTCTATGTTTAGAAAAGATTTCAAATCTATTCTTCTGGCATTATTACTTGGAATATTAATGGTTATGATTCTAGGAGCTTGCTCAGATAAGATTGAAGATGGTCCCTTTGAGCATTACTGGGAAAACGGACAAATTCTTGAAAAGGGTACCATTAAGAAAGGCGTTCTTGATGGACCCTATATGTTGTATTATGAGAATGGCCAATTGTATCAAGAAGCTTCCTTTGATTTAGACAAGTGTGTCTCTAATAACTTATTTTTTCAAAACGGAGAGCTGATGTCGGAGGGAACTTGCGGCACCAAAGCAAGATTTTATTTCTCAGACGGATCTTTACGTTGCACTATGAATTATAAAGACCTTAAAAAGCATGGCTCTTCTAAATGTTTTTATCCTAATGGAGATTTATCTGCAAAAGAAAACTTTTCTAATGATGAAAAAGATGGAAAATTTCAGTATTTCGCTCCTAGTGGTCATATTAGTGCAGAGTATTTATGGGAAGAGGGCATTTTGAAAGAAGTGGAATTCTTCAATTCTTTTGGACTCAGAATTACAGATGGAGAAGTTCGAGAAAGACATACAAATGGCCAGTTATCGACTAGATATAAGATTGAAAATGGTCAAGCAGAAGGTCAATTTTTTTATTATTTCCCTGATGGCACTTTGGGATCAATAGGAAATTATCTCAAATCAGAGCTAGAAGGCGATTATAGGTCTTATCATATGAATGGTAATTTAGCTTACAAAACTCACTATAAAAATGGTCTTCAACATGGTACCTCAACAAATTTTGCGCTTGACGGCTTAACTATTATTTTTCAAGAAGAGCTTTTTCAAGGAAAGCCAGTTAAAAATTAATAATTCTAATTTTAAAATTTAAAACAAAGTTATCTAAAATCTTTGAAAAAAAAGGAGAGCACTAGTCTCTCCTTTTTTTGCTGATACCTTTTAGTCTTCTTTTTTCATCCAAACAGGAAGTAGGATCATAGCGGTTACTACTAGCCACCAAACAACCAAGACAGGATTTGCAGGTATTAAACTAAATGTAGGCGGTTCAGTTACATTTAAAAAGTCCACAAAACGTTGTGAATTAGCTGATATATTTTCTAACTGACTAAGAGCATAGGCAGTTGATTCCCAGTTAACTTGCAGGAAGCCTCCATTTTGTAAGCTTACAAATACTATTCCTAAACCAAATAAACTAACTAGAATTTTTGTAAGCATGTTTCCGCCATTATCCCTTACACCGAGAGAAGCCCTGAAGGCCACCCAAAGTAAAAAAGCATTTCCAGCAAAGAAAATAGCATTACTAATTAAAAATGTATTAAACAAACTATGCAGTTCAAATTCACTCATAAATCTCTCCAAATTTTTATGAGTTAATTCTCATAAATTAGA
>CAYVAL010000037.1:0-6552 GCA_964449395.1 uncultured Gammaproteobacteria bacterium
AAGATCGCTAAGAAATGGATTTAGTTGAGTGATAAAAACAATATTACTTCTTATATTTCTATACCTTTCATTCTCAATACATAGGTCCTTACACAAAGAAGAAGTGTCTTATGGTTGCACGTCTATAAGTGTGCTGATGTTTATCGATGTAATGCTTATTCTTCTTATCTACTATACTTTTTTTGATTAATTCATTTTCTTGGAGGCAGGCCTTTTATAAGACTAAGCGATCGTAATGGGGCTCCTTCTCTTCTGAATTTAGAAAGCTCTTGATATTCAGGATCGTTATACCATCCGTCTGCAGCCTCTTCAGAAGGAAAAGAAAATATGATAACCCGACCTCCCGCTAAAGGCTCAGGCCCTTCTATATGTCTAAATGAATCATCAAAAGTTAAAAATTCGCCGCCATGCCTTTTTAGCATAGGGAAAAATCCTTTTTCATACTTGAGATAAGTATCTTTGTCTTTTATATCCAGGTTTACCACCATGTAAACTTTTACATCTTCCATATTTCTTTCATTAAGCTTTTACAGACTGAAGCCTTCCATCAATTATTTCTTCAGCTTCCGAAACTAGTCTAGATACCATTTCTTTGCAGGTAGGTACATCTTTGACTCTTGCAACAGAAATGCCAGCCGACCAAATACCATGCTCTAAATCCCCTTCCTCAAAAACCACCCTTCCTCTTTGACCTGCAACTAGATCTTTAACATCTTCAAAAGTAGCTGAGCCCGTTGACTCTATTTCAACCACCTGATCAGAAATTGAATTCTTAAAAACTCTGGCAGTATTATGCATTGTCCTAAACATAAGGTTAGTGGAAAGCTCGTCAGCTTCTGTCATTTTCTCTTTTACATTCTGATGAATGCCTGCTTCTTTAGTGGCCATGAATCTTGTTCCCATGACGATTGCCTCTCCTCCAAGTGCTAAAGCTGCAACCATACTTTTAGCATCACTGAAACCTCCGCAACCTGCCACAGGCACATCTAGAGCCTCAGCTGCTTGAGGCAACAATACCAATGAAGGTATATCATCTTCTCCAGGGTGTCCTGCACATTCAAAACCATCAATTGTTATAGCACTCACTCCTACTGATTGAGCTTTTAGAGCATGCCTCACGGATGTGCATTTATGAATTACTTTTACATCATACTCTTTAAATAATTCCATAAACGGCTCTGGGCTTCGCCCGGCAGTTTCAACAATCTTTACCCCTGACCCAACAATGGCTTGCGCATATTCTTCATAAGGAGGTGGATTAATAGTTGGAAGTACTGTTAGGTTTACTCCAAAAGGCTTATCTGTCATTCCTCTAGTTCTTTCTATTTCTTTAGCTAGATCTTCAGGTGTAGGCTGTGTTAAAGCAGTTAAAATTCCTAATGCCCCAGCATTAGATACTGCCGATACTAGCTCTGCATATCCTACCCATTGCATTCCACCTTGTATTACTGGGTGTTCTATTCCGAATAAATCGGTAATTCTAGTTTTAAGCATCGTTTCCTCTCCATGATTTAATTCAAATTATTTCAGTTTGTAAGAAAGATAGTAAGATACTTCACATAAATTAAGAAGAAATACTTTATGGCTGAAAAATTAAATCTCTTTATAGGTGGTAGCTTAGTTCAAAGTGATACAAAAAGTTGGATCGAAGTTCTAAATCCTGCTACACAAGAAGTGCTTTGCGAGGCGCCCTGTGCTACTGATAAAGAAATAGAAATGGCTATAAAAGCCGCTAAAGACGCTTTTCTTTCTTGGAGAGAAACCCCGCCTCCAGAGAGATCTAGGGTGATGATGAAATATCAAGATTTGCTTAAAACTAATCAAGATGAAATAGCAGAAATACTTAGCAAAGAAAATGGAAAAACTTTTGAAGATGCTAAAGGTGATGTTTGGAGAGGAATAGAAGTTGTAGAACAGGCAGCAAATATAACTCCACTACTAATGGGAGAGACGGTTGAAAATGTCGCAAGAGAAATAGATTCTTATAGTTATATACAATCTCTTGGTGTTTGTTTAGGTATTACTCCATTTAACTTCCCAGCCATGATACCTTTATGGATGTTTCCTATGGCTATAGCTTGCGGAAATACTTTCATTTTAAAGCCTTCTGAGCAGGATCCTATGACCTCCAATAAACTAGCTGAGCTCTTTACAGAAGCTGGCGCTCCTCCAAATCTCTTGCAGGTAATACATGGTGGAAAAGATCAAGTTGATATACTTATTAGACATCCAGAAATAAGGGCCATTCCATTTGTTGGATCAGTTCCAGTTGGTCAATATATTTATAAAACTGGAACCGAACATCTAAAAAGAGTTCAATCTTTTGCCGGAGCAAAGAACCACATGGTTGTTATGCCGGATGCAAATAAAAATAAAACCATAGACAGCTTAGTTGGATCTTCAGTTGGAGCAGCTGGTCAAAGATGTATGGCCATCAGTGTCGCTGTATTTGTTGGCTCTTCGAAAGAATGGATTGAAGATCTCAAAAATGAAATGGAGATAGTTACTCCTGGCCCTTGGGATTCTAAGGAATCTGGGTTTGGTCCAGTGATTAGCCCACAAGCTAAAGATAAGATAATTGGTTTAATAGAGAGAGGAAAAAGCGAAGCGGATTGTTTAATTGACGGCAGTAAATGTGAAGTGGATGGATATCCAAATGGTAATTGGATTGGCACTACTCTATTTGCGAATGTAAAAACTGAATCTGAAATATACAAAACAGAAATATTTGGACCTGTACTACTTTGCATAGAGGTTAGTACTTTAGAAGAAGCTATTGAATTAATTAACGCAAACCCCTTCGGTAATGGCACCTCCATATTCACAGCATCAGGAAGAGCTGCAAGAAAATTTAGACATGAGATCGAAGTTGGTCAAGTAGGTATAAATGTACCTATACCTGTCCCCCTTCCTTTCTTTTCATTCACAGGGTGGAAACAATCTTTCTATGGAGATCTTCATGCCTATGGAAAACAAGCAGTAAGGTTTTACACTGAAACAAAGACCGTTACTGAGAGATGGTTTGAAGAGGATGAAGAAAGCACCAAAAACTTAACCATTAATCTGGAGTAGTGTATGGATTTCAATTTAAACTCTGATCAAAATAATTATAGAGATTTAGCAAAAAGTTTTTCTGATAAAGAACTAAAACCTTTCGCGGCTGAATGGGATAAAGAAGCCTTTTTTCCAAAAGAAACTCTAACGAAGGCTGGTGAGCTAGGTTTCTTATCTCTTTATGTAGATACAAATCTAGGAGGAATGGGCCTAGGAAGACTGGATGCTTCTATAGTTTTTGAGCAACTAGCGCAGGGATGCACTAGTACTACAGCTTTTATGACAATTCATAATATGGCGATTTGGATGGTCAGTAAATTTGCTTCAGAAGAATTGAGAACTGAGTGGTTTCCTCAACTCAGCTCTGGTGAGAAGCTTGCCTCTTATTGTTTAACAGAACCTGGGTCAGGTTCTGATGCTGCTTCCTTACGAACTATAGCTAAGAAAGATGGTGATTATTTTATTCTGAATGGGTCGAAAGCTTTCATATCAGGATCCGGAGTCACTGACTGTCTAGTGCTAATGGCTAGAACAGGTGATGTAGGAGCAAAAGGGATCTCATGTTTTCTTATACCTGCAGACTCACCAGGCATAGAGTATGGGAAAAATGAACCTAAAATGGGCTGGAAGAATCAACCTACAAGATTAGTCTCTTTGACTGATGTAAAGATTTCAAAAAATAATTTAATTGGCAAAGAAGGTGATGGCTTCAAAATTGCTATGCAAGGTCTGGATGGAGGAAGAATAAATATAGCGACATGTTCTATAGGTACTGCCCAATCAGCCCTAGAAGAAGCTCAAAAGTACATGAATGAAAGAGAGCAATTTGGAAAAAAAATATCTGAATTTCAGGCTATGCAGTTCAAGATAGCTGATATGGTAACTGAACTAGTTGCGGCCAGAACTATGACGAGACTGGCTGCCTCAAAAGTAGACTCTAATGATCCTGAAGCAACCATTTATTCTGCTATGGCAAAACGATTTGCAACTGATGTAGGCTTTAAAGTTTGTAATGAAGCACTGCAAATCTTTGGAGGTTACGGATATATTCAAGAATATCCTTTAGAAAGATATGTAAGAGATGTAAGGGTCCATCAAATACTAGAAGGAACGAATGAAATCATGAAAATGATAATCGGACGTAGAATGATAATGGAAGATGCGGCCTCAATAATCCAATAAAAAATATGACAGATAAATTAATACTCGAAAAAATAGACCATACAGCCAAGATTATAATAAACAACCCTAGTGCCAATACCTGGGATCTTGAAAGCCTTTTAGGATTAGAAGAAATTATCGAGCTTCTTAATCAAGATGATGAAATCTTTTCCCTAGTTATAACAGGACAGGGAGAAAAATTCTTTTCTGCTGGAGCTGATCTTAAAGTTTTCCATGAGGGCGGAAAGGATGCAGCAAAAGAAATGAGCAATGCTTTTTCAAAAGCCTTCAAGGCTCTAAGTAAATTTAGAGGGGTGTCTATAGCGGCTATAAATGGATTTGCTATGGGAGGCGGACTTGAGTGTGCGTTAGCCTGTGATATTAGGATCGCGGAAGAAAAAGCAGTGTTGGCCTTACCTGAACCCAAAGTAGGTTTATTGCCGTGCGGAGGAGGCACACAAATTCTTCCAAGATTAGTTGGAGAAGGTTGGGCAAAAAGAATTATTTTAACTGGGGAGCAAATCAAACCTGATCAAGCTCTTAAAATTAGTTTAATTGAAGAAAAGGTGGAAAATGGAAAAGCTTTAGAAACTGCCATGTTGATGGCTTCTACCGTAGCAAACCAAAGTCCTAGCAGTATTTCACAGTGCAAGGAATTAATTCATAAAGCGCGTCTTTCTGAAGAGCCATATCAAGAAGAGCTAGAACCGTTTGTAAATTTATTTGATACAAAAGATCAAAAAGAAGGGGTTGAAGCTTTCTTGGAAAAAAGAAAACCCAATTGGCAAAATGCCTAATGACGAATTATTAGTTGGGATACTAGAGTGTCAAAACGATAGTAAAATTGGCCATATAACTCTCAATTCTCCAGAAACATTAAATTCGCTAACCCTAAACATGGTTAACGAAATCTCAGCTTTATTAGATCAATGGGAAGCAGATCCAAGAATAAAAATGATCTTAATCAGTGGTGCGGGTGAAAAAGCATTTTGTGCTGGTGGTGATATCAGGGCCCTCTACGAATCTATGTGCTCTTCAGAAGGACCAATTTTTGCCGAAACATTTTTTGAATCGGAATATAGACTTGATTATAAAATCCATAATTTCTCCAAACCAATAATCTCTATCTTAGATGGAATTGTCATGGGTGGTGGCGCCGGTTTGATGTTTGCTAGTTCTTATAAGATAGCAACGGAAAGAACAAGGTTTGCAATGCCAGAAATTGGTGTTGGTCTATTCCCTGATGTAGGCTTTACGTCCTTAGTAAAAGACCTGCCTGAAGGCCTAGGTCTTTATATCATGCTAACAGCCACACAGCTTAATGCTGCTGATATGAATTTCTGTAATTTAACGAATGGTTTATTGAATTCTGAAAATTTAGATAATTTTCTATTAGATATTCTAGATATAAATTGGGAAGATGAACCTGCTAAGAACTTTGTCATTTTAGATTCATTAATAAATAAAAATTCCTATTCAGAAAAGGTAGCTAACTTCCCTACTTCCAAAGTTAAAGAGGAATTAGACACCATTCAATCCATGACTCGTGAGGATAACCTTATGATGGTTGTTGAGAATATAATCAATAATAAATCAGAAGATGAATGGTATAAAAAAGGAATAGAATCACTTAAGAAAGGAAGTCCTACTTCTGCACATTTAATTTGGCTTCAATGCTTAAATTCTGCTGATCTTAGTCTTAAAGAGGTATTTAATTTTGAGCTTAACTTAGCCATACAGATTACTAGAATGGGAGATTTCAAAGAAGGTATAAGAGCATTGATAATTGATAAGGACAATACACCAAGATGGAAATATAACTCTATTGCCGAGGTGCCAATAGAATGGATAGATAAGCATACAGGACTAGCTTGGGGAAAAAATCCATTGGAGGATCTTTAGTATGAAAAGAGTTGGCTTTATAGGTTTAGGAAACATGGGCTTCCCTATGGCCAGAAATATTCTAAGAACGGGGATTAAAATTAATGCTTTTGATTTATCTGACGATGCAATGCAAAAAGCAAATGAATTAGGGATGAAAGCTAAAAGATCAGCTAAAGAAGTTTTAGAGGATATCGATGCCCTTATTACGATGCTGCCAAATGATGCTGCAGTAGAGAATATTTTTTTAAAGGAGAATTTACTCGAAGAAATTAACGATAATATAATTATTATAGAATCTTCTACTATTAATCCTCAGGTTGCTAAAAAAGTTTCAGCAAAAGCGTCCCTCAAGGGTATATCTATGCTGGATGCCCCAGTATCTGGAGGTGTCAAAGGCGCCGAACTGGGTACGCTTACTTTTATTGTTGGAGGTGATAAAGCTGACCTTCAGAA
>CAYVAL010000038.1:0-6547 GCA_964449395.1 uncultured Gammaproteobacteria bacterium
TGAGCTCATATCAGCATCCATTGCAATTAATCCTTGTTGCAATATTTCAGAAGCTGATGGACCAAAAATTTGGATTCCCAATATCTTATCTGACTTTGAATCGGCAACTATATTAACCGACCCTACCGTTTCAGAAATTGCTAAAGCCTTACCACTTGCTGCAAAGGGGAATGATCCCGTTTTGTAATCTATATTCTCTTCTTTGAGTTGATCTTCTGTTTTTCCTACCCATGCTATTTCTGGATGGGTATATATAACATTAGGTACATGATCATAATTTATATGAGTATTTTCTCCGTAAATTCTCTCAGCTATCATGACTCCTTCTTCAGAGGCTTTGTGTGCTAACTGAGGACCTCTAACAACGTCTCCAATTGCCCATATATTTTCTAACTTAGTCTGACAAAATTCGTTTACCTCTATAAATCCATTGTCGTCAAGTATTGAAGGATCTTCAAAACTTAAATTATTTGTATTAGGTTCTCGACCGATAGCTATAATAACTTTATCGGTGTGGATAGTTTGTTCTGAATCATTACATAAAAACTTTATTTCGGCGCAACTATTTTGGTTCTTTATTTCAGAAATATTACATCCCAAATTTATATTCAAACCTTGCTCCTTAAATTCTCTAGCTATCTGACGAGATAACCTTGCATCCAACATTGGTAGAAAAGTCTTTTCTGATTCCAAAATCGTTACCTCTGATCCTAACCTAGACCATATACTTCCAAGTTCCAAGCCGATGACTCCAGCTCCAACTACTACTAATTTTTTAGGAATAGTTGAAAACTCTAACGCCCCTTCGCTGTCAAAAATGACTTCATTATCTACTTCTATACCTGAAAAATTTCTTGGAGATGAACCAGTAGCTATAATGATATTTCTAGCTTCTATCTCTTGGTTTCCATTTTCACCTATGACTTCAATGCTATTTTTTTTTATAGTTGTAGCTCTAGCTTTTATTAAATCAACCTTGTTTGTTTTGAGTAAGGCCGAAACTCCTTGGGTCAGTTGATCAATAACCACATTTTTTCGAGACATCATCTTCTCTAAATCAATGCTTATATTTTCTACTTTTATACCATGTTCTGAGAAATCGTTATTCAACTGATAGTGCTTCAAAGAAGAGTCCAGCAATGACTTAGAAGGGATACAACCTATATTTAAGCAGGTACCGCCAACAGATCCTTCTTCTATACAGCCTACTTTTAAGTCCAATTGGCCTGCCTTTATAGCTGTAACATAACCCGCTGGTCCGCTGCCTATTACTAAAATATCGTACATATGTTGATAACTACAATAATAACACTTCTTAATGTAACGATAGATGAAACTAAATAAATTTTATAAAAAAAGGGCCATAGAAGGCCCTTTTCATATAGAGCAGTCCTTTAATCTCTTGTTACTACAACCTCAGAAGATTGATCACTGTATTTAGATAGCTCTTCTCTCGCAATAACTCTTCTGTGAACCTCATCTGGACCATCTGCTAATCGCAAAGTTCTCATATGAGCGTACATACTTGCTAGAGGGAAATCTTGGCTTACTCCGCCTCCACCATGCATTTGGATTGCTCGATCAATAAGCCTGCATGCCACTATAGGTACATGTACCTTTATTTGTGCAATTTCACTTCTAGCCACCTTATTGCCTACTGTATCCATCATATGAGCTGCATTTAGAGTCAGTAATCTTGAGGTTTCAATGTCTATTCTACTTTCTGCAATGTAGTCATAGTTAGCTCCCAAAGTAGAGATTTTCTTTCCAAAAGCCACTCTTTCTTCAGATCTTTTAATCATTAACTCCAGTGCTCTTTCCATAACTCCAATAGTTCTCATGCAATGATGAATTCTACCTGGTCCTAATCTACCTTGAGATATCTCAAACCCTCTTCCCTCTCCGAGAAGAAGATTTTCTTTTGGAACCCTAACATCTTTAAATGAAACTCTGCCGTGTCCATGAGGAGCATCATCGTATCCAAAGACGTGCATCATTTTCTCTATTTTAATACCCGGAGTATCCATTGGGACAATGATTTGTGATTGTCTTTGATGCTTAGGATTGTCTGGGTTTGTCATACACATGAAAATTAAAACCTTACATCTAGGATCACCTGCACCAGAAGTCCACCATTTTTCTCCATTAATAACATATTCGTCTCCGTCTAAAACAGCTGAAGAACAAATATTAGTGGCATCTGAAGAAGCTACAGCTGGTTCTGTCATCGCAAAAGCAGATCTTATTTCTCCATTTAACAATGGCTTAAGCCATCTCTCTTGCTGCTCTTCGTTTGCGTACCTAGCTAATACTTCCATATTTCCAGTATCCGGCGCTGCGCAATTAAATATTTCAGAAGCAATTCCTGACCTTCCCATAATTTCTGCCAATGGGGCATAATCAAGATTACTCATACTTTCACCCATAGGGTTTTCAGGGAGGAATAAGTTCCACAGACCTTCAGATTTTGCTATTTCTTTTTTGTCTTCAATTATTTGAGGGATTTGCCATCTATCTCCTTGTTGAGTAAATTCATCCATTTGTTGCGCATAAATTTCTTCTGCTGGATAAACGTGATCGTCTAAAAACTTAGAAATACGTAATTGCAGATCCTTAGATCTTTCAGAAAATTCAAAACTCATTTTTTTCTCCTTATAATTTATATAAATACCTAAATAAGGTATTATAAGTATCACTTATATCGTTTATTTATTAATTATTGAATCATAAACCATCTGTCCAGTTAGTCCATTAAACTTCTAAGTTCTAATGAATTAACCGAAACTACAAATTTGAAATGAATCTTAAAGAAACTGACCTAAATCTCTTTATAGCTTTCGATGTTATCTATACAGAGAAGAATTTAACCAAAGCAGGGCAAGTTTTAGGTATAACTCAACCAGCCGTTAGCAATGCTTTATCAAGACTAAGAGAACTCTTTGATGATGAACTTTTTATAAGAACTTCTAAAGGAATGATACCTACTCCCGTTGCTAATCAAATCATTAATGATGTTAGAAGTGCATTATCTCTAATACAAAATACAATTTCTGAAACAGAGAAGTTCGATCCTTCTACGGCTGATATGACATTTAAGATTTCTATTGGAGATAGCTCAGAATACAGACTGCTTCCGCTACTGATTAAAGAATTAGCAGAAGTTGCTCCTAAAATAAAAGTCGAAACATACTTAACTCCCAGAAAAGATGCCCCTAGAGAACTAGCCTCAGGCACTATAGATTTTAGTATCGACCCTCCGGTTCATAGTGATCCACACCTAAAACATGAAAAGATCTATGAAGAAGACTATGTAATGATTGTAAGGAAAGATCATCCAATACTTGAAAAAAAGGAAATAACGATTCAAGACTACCTAGACCTTTCTCATATACATATATCCAATCGAAAAACTGGATTGTGGCATGTAGATATGACACTTTATAGGCTAGGCTTATCTCGAGATATCTCTTTAAGGGCTCAGCATTTTTTAGTTGCACCTTATATTGTAGAGCAATCGGACCTCGCAATTACCACAACAAAAGGGTTTGCAGTCGATAGAAATCTAGCATGGAGAGAATTGCCCTTTGAAATAGATCCTCTTGTTCTTCACTTATATTGGCATGAAGCCAAAGACTCTGATACTTCGTCTAAATGGATGAAGGAATTAATGCTAAAGACCTACGGTAAACTCCAGAAAGTTATCTAAAGTTGGTGCGGATGAGAGGACTCGAACCTCCACACCTTGCGGCACCAGAACCTAAATCTGGCGTGTCTACCAATTCCACCACATCCGCGAGAGCGGGTATTATAAGCATAAAAGAAATAATGTAACCTATTCGTTTGAAGTATCTAATGCAACCAACTCGAGTTGGTTAATTTTTTCCTTCATAGTAATCAGAGACTTATTGACCTGAAGACGGTAGGCATTAAAAGAATCGAGTGTGTCTTGTATATCCTTTAGATCTTCGGAAGTAGCCTTTGAAGCAACCTGATTAACATCTTGCATAGTCTGATTTGTTTTTTCTTGAATCTTTGCAATCTTTGCCAATTCTAACGATAAAGCCCTTTGTTTTGCTGAGAGAGTTTTATTTATCTTAATTAGATCATCTATCTTTACGGATAAGTCTTCAATAGAGTTTAAGTTTTCAGTTATATTTTTTCTATTTCTCTTGTTACTTAAATCCCACAACTTTCTAACCTCTTTATTAACAAATTTTAATTCTGAGTCTAAGTTTTGATTTAAGTCTTTTATGGTATCGACTTGCTGATCATAGCTTTCTTCTAAGTTACTGATTCTCTCTATGAAATTTTGACCTGCTTGTTGTTGATTCCCAGAAGTATTAAAAAACCATAGAAATAAAACTATTAAACCAACTAAATTTAATATGGTAAGAATTGAAGAAAATAGAAACCCTCCTCCCTTAATTCTTCGACTTCCTTTTTTAGATGAAGCTTCAGGTCGAACAGGTTTTATGTCCTTTTTTTTATCTTCTAAGTTTTCGTTCATAGTTTAATTTTGCTCTTTCATTCTAATTGATCGTATATACAATAGATCCTAAAATTAAGTTTAACAATTAATCTAAATTAGGATTAGATTTAAATAGAGGAATATTATGAATTTTGAATTTTCTACTGATCAAATGCAATTAAAAGATATTGCTAGAAAATTTCTGGAGAAAGAAGAATCAGTTAAAAGAGCTAGGAGCGTACTAGAGGGAGATGCCTCTTATGATGAAGATCTATGGTCTCAAGTCATTGAAATGGGTTTCACAGCAACTGCTATTCCAGAAGAGTATGGTGGTCTTGGACTAGGTTATCTTGAGTTATGCGTTATAGCTGAGGAGCTTGGAAGAAGTCTTGCACCAACACCTTTCTCTTCAAGTGTATATCTTGCTACAGAAGCGATCCTAAATTTTGGAGACGACTCTGTAAAACAAGCTATGTTACCGGCATTAGCTTCAGGAGAAAAGATTGGTGCTTTTGCTCACAGCGAATCTAATACATCGCCTACTGAAGCCAATATCAATTGCTTATATTCTGATGGTACTTTATCTGGAACGAAAATTGCTGTGGTAGATGGAGATGTAGCAAATACATTTATAGTTACAGCGAAGAATGGTTCATCAGTAGGTCTATATTTAGTAGATGGATCTTCAAACGGAATAGAAATTACTCCTCAATCAACTTTAGATCCCTCTAGGTCTCACGCATCTATAACTTTTAATGACACAGCAGCAACAGAACTTAAATCAGATTGGTCTGATGTGCTTAATCTATTAGATAGAGCAGCTGTTTTGTTCTCATTTGAACAATTAGGTGGGGCTGAAGCCTGTATGGATATGGCTAAAGAATATGCCATGGGCAGATATGCTTTTGGAAGATCTATTGCATCATTCCAAGCAATAAAACATAAATTAGCGGATATGTTTATTGCAGTTGAGCTTGCTAGATCTAATTGTTATTACGGGGCATGGGCTTTAAGTACTGACGCTCCTGAATTACCTACTGCTGCAGCAACTTGCAGAGTGAGTGCTAGCCAAGCCTTTCATGAATGTTCAAAAGAGAATATTCAAACTCATGGGGGCATGGGTTTCACATGGGAATTTGACTGTCACCTTTATTACAGAAGATGTCGTCAGCTTGCAGCCAATATTGGCAGTCAAGCAATTTGGAAAGATAAACTAATAGGCTCTTTAGAAAGAGCTAATCAAATATAGGAGAAAGATATGGATTTTAATGATACTCCCGAAGAGGCTAAGTTTAGAAAAGAAGCTTACGAGTGGCTTAAAGCAAATGCTGAGCTAAAAGATGGACCAAAAGATGGTTGGAGAGCTTCTTCAGAAGAAGAAGGCTTGAAAGAAGTGAAAGTTTGGCAAAAGAAACTTCATGAAAGTGGTTGGGCTTGTTTGCATTGGCCAAAGATGTACGGTGGAAGAGAGTCAACACCTATAGAAAGGGTTATTTGGGGCCAAGAAGTTTCAAAATTTAAAGTGCCTGGTGGTTACTTAGAAATTGGACAAGGAATGGCAGGACCGGTAATGATGATGTACGCAACTGAAGAGCAAAAAGAAAGATACTTACCACCTCTCGCAACTGGTGAGGAAATTTGGTGTCAGTTATTCAGTGAACCCGCAGCTGGCTCTGATGTTGCAGGTATAAAAACAAAAGCTGAACTAGATGGAGATACTTGGACTATTAATGGACAGAAAGTCTGGACTTCTGGAGCACATTTTAGTGATTACGGTATTCTTGTCACAAGAAGTGATCCTTCAGCACCAAAACATAAAGGCTTAACTTTCTTCTTTGTGGACATGAAATCTCCTGGAATAGAAGTCAAACCAATCAAACAGATTTCGGGTGGTGCAAATTTCAACGAAGTCTATTTCACGGATGTAAAAATTCCTGATAGCCAAAGACTGGGTGCTGTTGGAGATGGATGGAAAGTATCCCTTACCACCTTAATGAATGAAAGATTGGCAGTAGGTGATGCTTCCGGACCAGACTTTGAAGAGGCTTTCTCTTTGGCAAGAGGCCAAGACTTAAATGG
>CAYVAL010000039.1:0-6503 GCA_964449395.1 uncultured Gammaproteobacteria bacterium
ATTAGCTGCACAATACTCAATCCTTTAAGTGTTTTAGAACCTACTTGTTATAGATAATCTCGCATTTACTTCTTCACCTACAGACGCTTGATGCGTGCTGTGTGAATGAGGGAAATAAGTTTCATCAGTTAGATTCTCAATATTTAATCTAATGGTTAAGTCATCAGAAATGTCATAGAAAGCTGCAAAATCAATCCTAGTGTAATCTGGAAGTACTAATCCAGGCTTATTATTACTAATATTAGACTCACCTTGTCTTGTAACTCCAAGACCATATCCAAATTTATCGTTGACTTGATAAGTAGTCCATAAAGACATAGTCATGTCAGGAATTTCTCTTGGCTCTCCACCAGCATCACTAGTTTCGCCGTCCATTTTACTTAAACCAAAGGCAACATATAGCTGATCGCTTACTTGTCCTTTAACTTCAAGTTCGAAACAATCTACTGCAAGTCCTTGAACTTCATATTCTTCACCAGAATCATCTTTTGCAGCTCTTGTAGCTTCGCTATCAAAATAACTAGCCCTAAGACTTACGCTTGGTGTTATATCGTAATTAACTCCAATTTCTGTGCTTTCATATACATCAGGGTCAAGGCCTGCAGAACTTGAACTTAAACTCTTATATTGCTCACCAGATCGTGGCAAAAAGCTTTCGCTGTAGCTTACGTAGTAAGAAACATTATCAGCTGGTTTATAAACAATTCCTGCTCTTGGAGAAAACTCATCATCTTCTCTAGATTGTGAAGTACCACCCTTTACATCAGCAACAGTTATATCGAACTGATCCATACGACCACCTAAAAGAAGCATTAAATTGTCTGAAACTTCTATCTGGTCTTGAACATAAAAAGAGGTAACCTCAACTTCTGAAGTAGTTCTCCTGTTTAAATCGCTTGTGAAATCTAAAACTGTAGCAACTCCTGCAGCATTTGATGATATATCAAGAGTACCTCTCATACTTGAAGGAAGATTGAAAACCTCTCTATCTGTTCCTGTAGTAGAAAAGTAAGAGTCATATCTTTCGTTTTTGTTATCTGTATCTATGATTTCTGCACCTACTAAAAGAGTATGGGTTGCTCCTCCAATTTGTAGTTCGTTAACAAAATTTCCAGAAACGATTAAATTTTCACGTTCTGTAGGATCTCTGTAGCCATCAACCCTTACTGTACCAGCAACATTATCAGCTGCGTCATACCTTTGTGCATATAGATTTTGATATAGCTTTTCAAATTCACTGGAAGTAACAGAGAATATTGCTTTTGAAGTTTCAGAAAAGTCAGTGGTTAAGATACCTCTAAAGATATCTGCCTCTGCAGTTTGGTAGTTAACATCAGCAGTTCCAAAAACTACATTTTTTAGTGGCTCATAAGGTTTGCCATTTAATGTAGGTATACCTCTATCTATAAATCTCTCATGGTCTACATATTCGTAAGAAAGATCTAGGGTTGTTCTGTCACTCATTTGAATTTTAACTGTAGGATTAAAACCAACTCTATCTCCATCATAAGCATCACGATGGTTTTCTAAAGTATCGCTATGAATATTTATACGTATAGCTGTGTTGTCACCCATTGAAGTGTTGTAGTCCGCTGCGAAGTCAAAAGCACCAAAGTCATCAGCACCTATATCAAATGATCCGAATTGTTCTCCAATCTGGGCTTTTTTAGTAACACGATTGATTATTCCTCCAGTTCCTCCTCTACCAAAAAGAAGAGCATTAGGCCCTCTAAGGACTTCAACTTGCTCTACATTGTAAAGAGAACGGTAGTACTGAACATCATCTCTAGTTCCATCCTGATAAAAGTCAGCAGTAGATCTTACTCCTCTGAAAACTACAGAATCTCTATGACCTTCACCTTGCGAAGTATTCACACCTGGAGTGTAGCGAACTATATCCCCCAGCTCTCTGATACCTTGCACACGAATATCTTCATCTGTAACGATGGATAAACTTTGAGGTACATCGATAATTGCTGTTGGTGTTTTAAGTGATTGAACTTGATCTGAATAAAGCACCTTTCCTTTGACAACTATTTCTTCTACTGATTCATCAGAATACAAATTAGCCATAAAAGCTAATGAAGAAATGATTACTATTTTATAAAGAGTTCTTATTATTTGAACCATTATTTACTCCCGTAAAGTTTAAATTAGTTATAAAAAACATTCTTAATGAGAACGAGAATGATTCTTACTACGATTTCGGGGGCATTATAGATGAGAATGATTCTCAAATGCAACAAATAAAATTAAATTAATTATTAAAGTTAATACTTGTTTAATTAGGGCGATGGGATGTTAAATCTTTTTCTATATCTTCGTGATCACCCACCATGATATGGTCATCACTTTTAGTAACGTATTTTTCTAAAATTGGTATAAATAGAAGCGGTATTATCCCGCCTAACATAATTCCTAGGGCCGCAGACCTCATGGTTGGGTCTAGAAGTGAAGCAATTAAATCAGCTAGAATATGAGCTATTACAGCCCCTACTATGCCAGCTATATGCCCATTTGAAGTTTTCTTTAGTAAGCGATTGATACTCCAACCAGAATAATAACCTATAATCAAAATGCCTACATGAACAAGACCAAATACAAAACCTCTAATTAGTCCTTGCTCAAGTCCAAACGATGCAATAATTGCATCCATTACGCATCCAGTTCCTTATCTAAATCAAATGCATCATGAAGAGCTGAAACTGCTTTAGTCATTTCAGATTTTTTTATGACTACAGAAATCTTAATTTCTGAAGTTGTAATCATCGAAATATTTATTTCACTTTTTGCTAACGCTTGGAACATCTTGCTGGCCACTCCAGCATGAGCCCTCATACCTCTTCCTACTATGCTGATTTTTGCAATATCATCATCAAGATCTATAGAACCTCCACCCAAATTTTGGGATGTTTTTTTAAGAATCTCTTCTGCTGACTTTGCATCACTCTTATCTACTGTAAAAGTAAAATCAGTATTATTGTCAGCACCAATATTTTGTACTATCACATCTACTTCGATTCCTGCATCACTTATAGGACTCAATATTTTAGCCGCAACCCCAGGCACATCAGGCACACCGCGGATGGTCAGCTTAGCTTCTGTGTCTATACTGCTTATTCCAGAAACAATTGGTCGTTCCATAATATTTTTCTCCTCTTGAACTAGCGTTCCATCTCCTTCTTTAAAACTGGATAAAACACGAAGTGGTAAATTAAATTTACTGGCATATTCAACAGCTCTTAACTGCAAAACTTTTGCTCCTGAGCTAGATAATTCTAACATTTCTTCAAAGCTCACTTCCTTTAAGAGTCTAGCTTTATCACACACCCTTGGATCAGTTGTAAAAACGCCATCCACATCGGTATAAATTTGACACTCATCTGCCTTCAAAGCAACTGCAAGTGCTACACCTGTAGTGTCTGAACCTCCTCTTCCAAGGGTGGTTATATCACCTAAATCATTCATTCCTTGAAAGCCTGTTATGACAGGAACCACTCCATTATTTAATTCCGAAGTAATTTTACTTACTTCTACATCCAGTATTCTTGCTCTGCTGTGGCTAGAGTTTGTTTTTATTCCTAACTGATAAGCAGTATAAGATTTACCTTTGATTCCTCTTTTCAGGAGAGCCATAGCCAATAAAGCTACAGAAATTTGTTCACCAGTAGATACCAAGGCATCGTATTCTCTTAGATCAGGTTCTGGATTAATCTGTTTAGCTAATTCAATAAGTTCATCAGTACTCTTGCCCATAGCTGATAACACTACAGTTACTCTATTCCCTTTTTGAATTTCAGCTTCAACATTATCAGCAACTGCTTCAATACGCTCAGCATCGGCAACCGAAGTGCCTCCAAATTTTTTAACTATTAATTTGCCCATAAAAAAGGCGAATATTCTATATTATTGATTACTTAAAGAAACAATTAAGTCGGCTACCGAAGCTAAAGCTATGTCTAAATCATCAGTATTTTCAACTCCACCTTGAGCAAAATCGGGTCTTCCGCCTCCACTTCCACCCAACTGATTAATTAAATGTTTCATGATTTCTCTAGCATCTACATCCACGTCCTTAGAGCAGGCAACAATAGTAGGGGCTTTATCTTCTGATATAGAGATTAATGCAATAATGCTATTTGGACTTTTATTTCTTAATCGATCAGCTATATCTCTTAATTCTTTAGATTCGAGATCCCTAAAAGAGCTAGTTATTAATTTATAGCCTTCTATTTCCTGAGAACCTTCAATTAAATCTTCAACAGAAGATCCTAAATCTTTAGACTGGAGATCTTTAGAGTCCTTTTTTAATAATTTATTTAAATTAGTTAAATTTTTAATTGCCTCTAGGGAGTTATCAAAAACCTGTAGCTCACTTTGTTTGTTTAACTGAATAGATAGTTCTAAATTTTCTTCTTTTAATTGGATAATTTTTTTTAGTACTTGATCGTTTGATGAGTTTAAAGCTTTAGCATAGGAAGAAATTTCCTCTTCTAGAAACCTTATATACGTTAAAACTTCAACACCTTCTCTGGATTCAATATCTTCTACAAGCAGTTCATTACAGATTTCCGAATAATTTTGTTCCAATTCATCTAATAGAAAAGTAGCGCCATCGCTAGTCACTGCCTCTATCCGTCTGACACCAGCAGAAATGCCTGACTCTGAAGTGATTTTCATCACTCCTATCTCTCCAGTTCTCTCGACATGAGTCCCACCACAAAGCTCTATAGAAAAACCTTTGCCAATATCTAAAACTCTTACCTCTTCACCGTATTTATCTCCAAAAAATGCTACTGCACCTTTTTCAATAGCCTCATTAATTGGAAGGACTTCTGTTACGGACTCAGTATCTTTTGCAATTTCTGCATTTACTAAATCTTCAATAGCCTCTATATCTTTTGATTCTATTGAGCTGTTATGTGCAAAATCAAATCTCAATCTTGACTCTTCAACTAACGAACCTTTCTGTTCAACATGTTCACCTAGAACTTGTCTAAGTGATGCGTGAAGTAGATGAGTTGCGCTGTGATTATTTTTAATTCTATTCCTCTGTGCAGAGTTTATTTCGGCTTTCACAGTATCATTTTTTTTAAATGATCCAGTCTTCACATATCCTATATGAAGAAAATGGTCTCCTTTCTTTTGAGTGTCATAGACCTCAAAAATAGAATTATTAGATTCAATATAGCCTTTATCTCCTGTTTGACCGCCCGACTCTGCGTAAAATGGAGTTTGATTCAGTAAAAGTAAAGCTTCTTCGCCTTCAGTAATCTCTTCTTTAGTACTTGTTTTTGAAAATATTTCTACGATGTTAGAGTCACACGAATGAGTCTCATAACCTAGGAAATTAGTCTCTCCTTCAATGTTTAAAGACTCAGGTATTATGGAACTAAAATTACCCGAAGATCTAGCTCGTTCTCTTTGCTGAAGCATCAAAGAATCATACATTTCCATATCTACGGTCAAGTTCCTTTCTCTGGCAAAATCAGCAGTCATGTCCACTGGAAAGCCATAAGTATCGTATAGTTTAAAAGCTATCTCTCCAGAAATTTCATGACCATCAAGTTTTTGTACTGCCGATTCAAGTAATTGCATACCTTGTTCTAACGTAGAAGAAAATTGCTCTTCTTCTTTAGATAAATTTGCTTTTATTATTTCTGAATTCTTAGTTAATACTGGATGGGCTTCACTCATCTGCTCTTCTAGAACAGGAACAAGCTTTGAAAGAATGGGATCTTTCATTTCTAGCTTGTGAGAGTGTCGGAGGGCGCGTCTAATAATTCTTCTTAAAACATAGCCCCTGCCTTCATTGGAGGGAATAACACCGTCAGCTATTAAAAATGAAGCAGCTCTTAAATGATCTGCTATAACTCTAAGGGAGGGATTGGATAGATCATCTTGCCCAGTTAATTTTCCTGCTTCTGAAACGATAGCTTTGAGAATGTCTGTATCATAATTATTAGGTTCATTCTGGAGAACTGCGGCAACTCTTTCTAATCCCATTCCTGTATCGACACAAGGATTAGGAAGTGGTTTTAAAGAGCCATCTTTGCTTCTATCGAATTGAGTAAATACAAGGTTCCAAATCTCAACATACCTATCTCCAGGTTCGTTGCCTAATTTTGGAGGATCGCCTTCCAAATGATCACCATGATCATAAAATATCTCACTGCAAGGTCCACAAGGCCCTGTATCTCCCATTGTCCAAAAGTTATCTTCATCCCCTAGTCTCGAAATTCTTTCCGGGGTAATTCCTATTTTTTCAATCCATATTGCCTCTGATTCATCATCGCTTTCATGAACAGTAATCCATAATTTATCGGGAGAAATTTTATATCTTTCAGTCAATAGTTCCCAAGCAAAAAATATAGCTTCTTCTTTGAAATAATCACCGAAGCTGAAGTTTCCTAACATTTCAAAAAACGTATGGTGTCTTGCAGTGTAACCTACATTATCCAGATCATTATGTTTTCCTCCAGCACGCATACATCTTTGTGAAC
>CAYVAL010000040.1:0-6444 GCA_964449395.1 uncultured Gammaproteobacteria bacterium
CAAGAAGAGGTCCTGAAAGAATTATTAGCCTTAGCTGAAGAGAGTTTATCTGGTTTCAAGAAGCCTAAATCTTATGAATTTTGGGAAGAAGATTTACCTCGTCTACCAACAGGAAAAATTCAAAGAAATTTGGTAAAGAAAAGATTTTGGTAATTTATAGATTTACTAAGAAATCAATCACTCTCTCTTTAAATATTTTATTAAAACCTTCAACATCTATATCGAGGGCTACTTCGGAGTTTGGTTTAGGTTTAAAAATCTGACCCATAATGGATTCATTAAATTCGCATACAGTCTCTCCATCTGTATATTCTCCCTTAGTTTCTATAGAAACAAATGCATTTTTATACTCAGCCAGTTCGGGCATGAAACATAATGCCATGGCTAGAGAGTCATACAAATGCAGTCCCTGATCTACAATTGCCCGATTGGGATTAATTTTTAACCAAGGGTCAACAGCTTCTTGTACAAACTGACAAAAAGGGTGGTCATTAGTACCAATTCTATTTAAATCTTCTCTTCCAAATCTTGTTTTGTGACATACATCTAAAGGCACCATTCTGACTGGTATTCCAGAGTTAAAAACTTTACCTGCAGATTCTGGATCTGCCCACACATTGAATTCCGCTGCAGGAGTCACATTACCTTGGACTGTTGCTGCACCTGCCATCATTGTTATTCGGGATATATGTTTAGATAAGTCAGGTTCTATATCTAGCGCTTGAGCTATGTTTGTTAATGGACCAATTGTTACTAATTCAATATCTCCAGAATGTTTTTTGGCAGTTTCTACTATAAATTTAGGAGCACCTTTTGAATCTTCTTCAATATCCAACAAAGGATTGATTTGCTCCATTTCTTGACGTTGGCTTAACCATTTTCTCTTCTCATTTCTATCGTTGTCATAAGTTCCAGGTCTGCCAGTGTGAACAGGTATCTCTTTATTTAACTCCGTCACTAAATACTTAGCATTGCTATAGCCCCTTTCTACTGGAACATTACCTTGGACTGTCGTGATTCCTAATATATCAAGCTCGGGAGAATTCATTGCAAGCATAATTGCGAAACAATCCTCTGGATCTCCTCCCTTGGTGCCCATTGCAGGGTCTGTATCAATAATAATTTTTTTGTTCATATTTGTTTGTTGTAATATAAATACCTTAACAAGAAAGAAAAAAAAGATGAATCAAAAAACGGATGATGTGATTGTAAAAACTCATTTGGGATTAGTATCTGGAGAAAAAAAGAAAGGTGGTTTTCAATTTAAAGGAATACCCTATGGTGCAGATACTTCTGGAGCAAATCGCTGGAGAGCCCCTCAAGAACCAATGCCATGGGAAGGTGTCTTTGATGCTAAAGAGTTTGGTCCTCAGTGTCCTCAATTCAGGATGGGAGAAGGTGGCTTTAGGGGAAGTATAGCGAGTGCCTACGGCGTTGATATTCCCGAAGAGGATTCAATAAATGAATCTGAAGATTGTTTACGTTTAAATGTTTACACACCCAATCCAGAATCGGAAAAAAAGCTGCCCGTTATGTTTTGGATACATGGTGGTGCACTTAGGTATGGGTCCGGAGATCCCTATTTACCTCAAGGCATATTATCTAAAGATGTATTGTTGGTAACGATTAATTATAGATTGGGAGAATTGGGATTCTTTTCACATCCCTCTCTTGAGGATGAGGCTCCAACAACTAATTTTGGTTTACTTGACCAAATTAAAGCACTTGAGTGGGTAAAATCCAATATAGATAACTTTGGTGGTGATCCAGACAATGTAACCATATTTGGAGAATCAGCGGGAGGACTTTCTGTGGCAGCACTTTTGGTCTCTCCACTATCCAAAGGTCTTTTTCATAAGGCAGTTGTTCAAAGCGGAGGCTTCGCAAGGATTGATTTACATAGTAAAGAAAAAAATGACATGGGAATGTCTGGAGATATGCTTGGTTTATCTTTTTGCACTGCTTGCGGAGTTGAAGAGGGCCCTGAACAACTCGATGCAATGAGAAATCTACCCGTCGATACAATTATTCAAAAAGGGATAGGATTTCCTTCAGCTTTGTTTTCAGATGGTCATTCAATGCTATCTGGAGTTATAGAAGGCTTTGAACAGGGTATTAATCATAAAGTCCCGACAATCATTGGTACCAATGCCGATGAAGGGACTGCTCTTTATTGGGGAAGTCCATTACCTGACGAACCTCCTCCAGTAGATACAGTGGAAAAATATCTAGAGATTATAAAAAGAAGATTTGGAAAAAATCATGAAAAAGCTTTAGAAATTTATCCCGCTTCAGATGCAGAAGAGATGGTTATATCGAGCAAAAGACTTTTAGGAGATTCACTTTTTGGAGCGCCTTCTTACTTCGCCTCTAAAGCGATGTCATCTAGAAACGAAGAAATATATTTCTACCATTTCACACAGAAACCTTCTGGTGAGGTAGGATAAGTCTTAGGGTCTTTTCATGCATATGAAATAGGCTATGTTTTTGGAGTGGCGGGATTAGGACCTATTGAAAACCAAGAACTTTCGAGATGCATGCTCTCCTACTGGACTAATTTCTCTAAAACAGGAAACCCCAACGGGTTAGATATTCCAGAATGGGAAATCATGAATCCAAGTAAAGATTGCTGGTATGAATTAGGAGAAGATATGGGTACAAAAGCAGTAAATAGATTACATATCTACTCTCTAATTAATGAAATGGATTAGTTTGATCTCTCTTTTCTAGATTCTTCTCGAATTGCCTTAAATTCATTTCCTTCATACCATTCAGGCCATTCTCCAGAGGTAGCTAACCTGGTTACCATATTTCGAGTTATGTCTAAATGCTCCTTAAAGCCACTCAAGTCCCAAGATTCTTCGTATTCATCAGAAGGTTGATGATAATCGTATTGAGTATATTCATTAGCAATCTTGCTTCCTGCTTCTATACCTCCGTCATAATTATCCACTCCACCGTCTGCATACAACATGGGAACTCCTTTCTTAGCGAAACTTATATGATCGGATCTATAAAAGAATCCCTTTTCGGGAGCAGGATCAGGTGTTATGTACATGTTTAATTTAGTAAGCTCCTCTTGAAGTATATCTTCCAATTCCGAAGCTCCGTACCCAACAACAACAACATCCTTAGTCTTTCCAGTTGGAAGAACACCATCAAAATTATACCCTGCAACTATATTAGATAAATCGATAGGGGAGTATTCTCCAAAATATTGGGATCCTAGAAGCCCAGATTCTTCTGCTGTAACTGCAAGGAATAATAAAGACCTATCTAAAGTCTCATTTTTGAATGAGTTGGCTAGCTCGAGTATTCCTGCCACACCCGTTGCATTGTCAACTGCACCATTATAAATTTGGTCATTACTAAGAGAGTGACTTTCTCTTTTGCCTAGATGATCCCAATGGGCCATCATCAAAATATATTCATCAGGACTTTTCGATCCAACCTTTATTCCTCCAACATTATGAGAAACTGAAAAACTTAAATTATTTGACAGTTTGGCACTCATCTTCAATCCTTTGAGGGGCATCGGTCTGAAACTTCTTTTTAAGGCGTCTTCTTTTAACTGTTCAAGGTTGAGTCCAGCATCATTAAATAATTTTTCTGCAACTTCATTGGTGATCCACCCTTCAACTTTTATTCTGTCCATTCCTAGATTAGGTCTCTTCAAATCAATTTGTTTTCCCGACCAGCTGTTTTGAACAACTTTCCAAGGGTAAGAAGCAGGTGCAGTTTCATGAATAATGATAAGAGCTTCTGCTCCTTGTCGAGCAGCTTCCTCAAATCTATATACCCATCTTCCATAGTAAGTCATAGCATTCCCATTAAATAGATTTGGATCTTGAGTCTTAAAACCTGGATCATTAATGAGGGCTATTAATGTCTTACCTCGCACATCAACGCCTTCATAGTCATTCCAGTCATATTCGGGAGAAACTATTCCATACCCAATAAAAAGAACATCACTCTCTTTTATCTCTATTTCTTCTTTAACACGCTTAGACCAAAAGACAGTTTCACTTCCAGGTACCAAAATACTCTCTTTTTTACCCTGATTAAACCTCAAGAAAGATTCTTCTAAGTCAACCTCCATTTTAGATAATGGTACTTCAAGCAAAAAATCATCTTTTATTGGCTCTAGTCCAGAAGATTCAAAACTCTTTTTTATATATTGTTTGGTTAATTCGCCACCTAATGTACCTGGCTCTCTCCCTTCAAATTCGTCTGAAGAAAGTTCTTTTACATGGTCATGGATGTTCTTTTCATTAATATGTTCTACATCACCGCATGAAGTTATTAAAAAAGAGAAGATAATTGTTAAAAATATTTTAGGGTTCATATCATTCATTCCTCTAAGCACGTCTTATGGAGAGACCTCCATCAACTGGTAAGTAAACTCCATTAATAAAAGAAGAAGAGGGTAAGCATAGATTTAAGGTTGCATGGGCTACCTCTTCAGGTTCGCCATACCTTTTCAGTCCAACTCTTCTTCTAGCGTATGTGTTTTTATCTTTATCATCTATTGCAGAAGTCATATTGGTATTTATTGGGCCAGGGCAAATACAATTGACCGTTATACCTTGGGGCCCAAGTTCTAGTGCCAAGGATCTCGTTAATCCAATAACTCCATGCTTAGCTGCCGTATAAGGACTATGAAATGGAGATGCACCAAACCCTTCAGTAGAAGAGATATTTACTATACGACCATTATCTGACTTTAGTAGATAAGGAAGGGCAGCTCTTATCAGTTTAATCTGGCCAGTTAAAACTATATTTAAAGTATCGTCCCAATAATTTTCGTAATTCTCATCATCCACAGCTGTAACAGAAGATATACCTGCATTATTTATAACAATATCTAATGAGGAATATTCATCTATAGTCCTCTTTACACATTGTGCAATAGATTGTTTATCAGTTACATCTAGAAGCATTGGCTTACAGTTTCCTCCTGAAGATACTATTTCACTAGAAACTCTTTCAACTTCCTTAAGGTTTATATCTGTTGCAACAACCTTAATACCTTCAGCTGCAAAAACTTTAGCAGTAGCCTCGCCCATGCCACTTCCGGCTCCAGTAATGATAGCTACTTTATCTTTTACTGATCTTGAAAGATTTTTAAATAAATTCATACCTAAATTATTTGAGTTATTGAACTACTTATTAGATTATAGGAACAAACATAAATTAAAAGGAAAAACTATGACGGATCAATTAGCAACTTTAACCCAAGATGGAGATGTATCAATCATTACTTTAAATGACGGAAAGGCAAACGTTTTCTCTGCAGCCATGAGTAATACTATTAATTCGTTATTAGATGAGGTTCCCGATGACAAAGGCTCCTTATTAATTACCGGCAAAGAAGGATTATTTTCTGCAGGGTTCGACTTAAAAACCATTTCAGGTGGAGACCCTAAGGCTGCAGTTGAAATGACTACTGCTGGATTTAAGCTATTATCTAGAATTTATAGTTTTCCAAGACCTGTTATTGCTGCTGCTAGCGGTCATGCTATTGCTTTAGGAGCATTTTTACTCTGTTGTGCAGATTACAGGATAGGAGCTAAGGGCAAATTTATAGTCCAGGCAAATGAAACAAGAAACGGTATGTCTATACCTACTCCTATTCTTGAGATATCCAAATCTAGAATTCTGAAAAATCATTGGTATAGAGCAATACTGACTGCCGAAGCTTATCCAATATCTGATTCAGTGGATGCAGGTTATTTAGATGAAGTTGTTGATCCTGAAGATTTAATGTCAAAATCTCTTGAGGTTGCTAAAGATTTGGCTACCTTGAGTCATCCTCATTACAAATTAACAAAAGATCTGGATCAAAAAGAAATATTAGAAAGGATTAATAATTCCATAGAAGAGATGGCTAATTTTTCTTAAAAAAGAAAATAATTCTTTCTTAGTCTCTAGTTTTTGGTAATCTACGCATCCCTAAGTGGGGCCATAGCTCAGCTGGGAGAGCGCATCCCTTGCACGGATGAGGTCGTCGGTTCGATCCCGACTGGCTCCACCATTCTAAAGAAAATTCTTTCCTTTCTTCATGTATAGTAAATCTATGAAAAATTCTATCTCTCTAATAGGTATGCCTGGAGCAGGTAAAACAACTGTGGGTAAGATCTTATCTTCAAATTTTTCATTCCAATTCATAGATAGTGACAAAATTATTGAAAATCTTTATGGCAAGACTCAAAAAATAATAGATACCCAGGGTAATGAAAGATTTAAAGCAATAGAAGAAGAGGTTCTCCTGTCTATTGAATTGGATAAAACTGTACTATCCACAGGCGGTAGTGCCATCTTTTCTATACCGGCTATGGAGTATCTAAAAGAATCTTCAGAAATAATTTATTTAGATGTGCCGTTTGAAATTATTTCTAATCGAATAGGTAATTTTTGCGGAAGAGGTTTTATAAAAAATTCTAA
>CAYVAL010000041.1:0-6234 GCA_964449395.1 uncultured Gammaproteobacteria bacterium
TGCCATTAGATATGCCTGAATCTGTATTGGTGAAATTTAAGGGTGAGATACAACCTGGTATCACACTTAGAGATCTTGTAAATGCGATTCCTTATGCGGCTTTGCAATCAGGACAATTAACTCTCCCTAAAGAAGGAAAAATAAATATATTTTCTGGAAGATGTTTAGAGATAGAAGGCCTTCCTGATTTAAAAGTTGAACAAGCTTTTGAATTATCTGATGCTTCAGCAGAAAGATCAGCTTCAGGTTGCACAATTAAACTTAATGAAGAACCGATTAGAGAATATTTAGAATCGAATATAACTCTCTTGAGGTGGTTAATATCTGAAGGGTACGAAGATAAGAAGACCTTAGAAAGAAGGGCACAAGCCATGGAAGCTTGGTTAGAAAATCCTATTCTAATGAAAGCTGATGACGATGCAGAGTATGCTGCTGTTATAGAAATTAATCTAAATGAGATAACAGAACCTCTTCTTGCCTGTCCCAATGATCCAGATGACATAAAACCTCTATCAGAAGTGGCAAACACTCATATTGATGAAGTGTTTATTGGATCTTGTATGACAAACATAGGTCATTTTAGAGCTGCAGGTAAATTATTGAAAAACGAATCTGAATTACCTTCGAAGCTTTGGGTGTCCCCTCCAACAAAGATGGATAAACATCAACTTACAGAAGAAGGCTACTATGAAATTTTTGAAAATGCCGGAGTGCAATTAGAGATGCCAGGCTGCTCTCTATGCATGGGCAATCAGGCCAGAGTAGAAGCTGAAGCAACAGTAGTTTCCACTTCCACTCGTAATTTCCCCAACAGATTAGGTGATGGTGCTAACGTATTTCTAGCTTCCGCTGAAGTAGCAGCGATCGCCGCTACATTGGGTTATATTCCTACAGCTGCAGAGTATTTAAAATACATGTCAGAAATAAATTCGATGGGCTCCGATGTTTATAGATATCTTAACTTCGATGAAATAGCGTCTTACAAAGAAGCTGCGGACAATGCTATCTTGCCTTCAGTGACTATTGAAGAAGTTAAAATGTAGTTAGTTAACCTGTCTTGAAGATTTAGATTTATCATTCCTAACATCTTCTAAGTTTTTTAGGTATTTATCATCTATATCGTCTGTAACGTATTTTCCATTGAATATAGAACATTCAAATTGTCTTATATCTTCATTACCTGCTTGCGCAGCCATAACGAGATCCTCTAAATCTTGATATATTAGCCAATCAGCTTTTATAAAGGCTTCAATTTCCGTTTCAGTTCTCTGATGAGCGACTAACTCTGTTGTAGCAGCCATATCTATTCCATAAACATTCTGATATCGAATTGGAGGTGCAGCTGAAGCAAAATAAACTTTTTTTGCTCCGGAAGATCGGGCCATTTCTATAATTTGCCTACTGGTAGTGCCCCGGACTATGGAATCATCAACCAATAAAACTACTTTGTCTTTGAACTCCAAATCAATTGGATTCAATTTTTGCCTAACAGACTTTTCACGTTTTTCTTGAAAGGGCATAATAAAAGTTCTTCCGATATATCGATTTTTTACAAAGCCCTCTCGGTATTTAATACCTAAAGTAGTAGCGAGTTGAAGAGCTGAAGTTGTGCTGCTATCTGGTATAGGGATCACTACATCGATATCATGATCAGGCCTCTCTTCGATTATTTTTTTAGCTAAGAATTCTCCCATTCTTAATCGAGATTTATGAACAGAAATTTTATCTATCTTTGCATCAGGTCTTGCCAAATATACATATTCGAAAATGCAAGGAGTTGGGATAGGGTTATTGATACAGGATTCGGTTTCTATTTTTCCTTCTGAGCTGATAAACACTGCCGAACCTGCTTGAATATCATCTATTGCCCTAAAACCCAAAGAGTCCAGAACCGTGCTCTCTGAAGCTATCATAAAGTCTTTACCTATTAGGTCATTCTCCTTCGAACCTACAATCAACGGCCTAATTCCAAATGGATCTCTAAAACCAACTATGCCTATTCCATTAATCATAATAACTACTGAATAGGCACCTCTTACTCTTTTATGAAGGGATTTAACTGCTGCAAATATTTCTTTGGAACCTGGTTTAATTGAACCTTGTTTTTGAAGTTCATGAGCAAACACATTGAGTAACACTTCACTGTCTGAATCAGTATTTAAATGCCTTAAATCATTGTTCACTAAAGAATCTCTTAGCTCTTCATGATTAGTAAGGTTACCATTATGCGAAATGCTGATACCAAAAGGAGAGTTAACATACATAGGTTGAGCAAGCTCTCTATCCTCACTTCCTGCAGTAGGATATCTAACATGACCTATTCCCATCTGGCCTCTTAAATTAATAATATGTTGATTTCTTATGACATCCCTTACCAAGCCAAGTTGTTTTCGAATAAAGAATCTATTATTGGTAGAAGTGGCTATACCTGCTGCGTCTTGTCCTCTGTGTTGAAGTATAGTTAGAGCATCATAAATCACAGGAGAAACCTCTGTTTGACTTACTACTCCAACTACTCCACACATAAGCTATATTCTATATCAAAGTGAAATCTTAGGACTCTCTTTCTGAAGAATAATATCTGCTCTATCAATCCATTTATCGAAAACAGGTTTCGAATATTCATAAAACTCAATTGCGTATATTCGTGAATAAGAATCTATCCACCATTGATTTTTATCTAAATAATTAAGATTAAAAATATAAACACTGCTCAAGATAGCCAACACCTTCAAAGAACCAAAAAACATACCCAATAATTTATCTAAACCTTTTAGCCCTATGGCTGAAATTAATTTTGAAATAATGGAACCTAAAATTTTTAAACCAACAAAAGAAACAAGAAAAAGCAAAACAAAACTTACTATATTTTCAATTGATTCAGAATCAATGAAGTCCGTAACATAAGGAAATAAAAGAGGGCCATATAACCAGGCTATGGCTAAAGATAATACCCAAGCTGCTGCAGAGAATATCTCTTTGATGAACCCATTAAAAAACCCTGTAATACCAAAAACTAATATTAAAGTAATCGAAATCCAGTCAATTAAAGCTAAGCTTTCAATCATATTTTCTTATCTCTGGATCTAATCCTTCCATGTTATCTAATTCTTTGAGCACTTTTAAAGAGTCATCTCTTTTAAGAGTGGGTCCAATGTACAAGGCGTATGTATCTTCGCTATTACTTTCGTTTCTAGAATAAACTTTAAAGCCAATAGTTTTTAGCTTGGTGAGGTCTTTATTCAATTCTTCTAAATTTTTATAAGTATTCACCTTCACAGTCCAAATATCCTGAGTATTTTCCTTCAACATATTTTTAGGCTTGTTACTGTCTATATTTATATCATCATCTATATAAACCTTTTCATTCAAAGTGATATTTAAGTTAACTTCAGGAATATCATATGGAGGATCATTACTATGATTGTTATCAGACTCAAGAGGGTCAATAGATATTGATAAAATGATGAATATAAAAATAAATACTATTAAAGAATAGTTAATTAATTTCACGATTTTTAATATTAATTTTTTCCAAAGCCTTGTAGGCCTCACTCACTGTAATAAAAGACCCAAAAACAATTTGTGGTGTTCCTTTATGGTAACCTCTTTCAACTGCCGAATAAACTGTGTCTTCTATATTTACTGTTTTATCGGTTAGAGATTGGGTCAATAACTTTAAGGAATTAGCATCAAATCTACTATCTTCTATAGAGCAAATATTCCATTCAGATATTAAATGAGATATCTCTTTGATTATAGAAAAGTTATCTTTTTCGCTCATCGCAGCAAAAATAGCGTTAAAACTTTTATTTTTATAATTATTATCCAGAAATGAAATTAAATTCTTTATAGAAGCCGGATTGTGCGACACATCTAGTATAAAATTATCCTTAACGTCACATCTTCCTTTAAGAAATGTGCCTTCCATAGATTCCTTAAAATCTATTTTATCCTCACAGAGCAGTTTATACGCTGTGATGGCACATGAGGCGGAATCAATATTAAGATTCCCATACGGAATTGTTTCTAGTAAGAAATTACAGTCTGAAAAATCATAAGACCAGGAAGATTTTTCTTTATGTACTTTAAAGTCTTTGTTTAGTTGGTAGATAGAAGAGCAGATCTCTTTAGCCTGTTTTGTAACTGATTTAGGCATATTCTGAGAACCTAAAATGGCCACTTTGCCTGGTTTCAAGATAGCTGCCTTTTGAGATCCTATTTGCTCTATAGAAGACCCAAGCCATTTTTCATGATCCAATGCAATATTTGTAATTATAGACATTTCAGAGTTAATTAGATTTACAGGATCATACTTTCCTCCTATACCTATCTCTAGAATAGCGAAATCTAATTCTTCTTGTGAAAATAGATCAAACGCCGCAAGCGTGGCGTAGTCAAAATATGTTAGGCGAGTTCCTTGCTTTAAATTATCTATAAGCTTAAAAGACCTAACTATTTTTTCATCGGCCACAGGGATGTTATTTACCCTAATCCTTTCATTGAATTCTATTAAATGAGGAGAAGTATAAACACCTACTGAGTAACCCCCAGACATTAAAAAGCTTTGTAAATATTCAACAGTAGTGCCTTTGCCATTGGTTCCCCCGACTAAAATAGTTTTTTGAGCTAAAGGCTTTTTTACTATTTCTTTAAAGATACTCTGGAGCCTCTCTAATCCAAATTCACCTTCTTTAGGTCTGTTGGAGTTTATATATTTAAGCCAATCAGATAGAAGATCGGAATTCATTAGAGATTATTTATTGGATATCAAACTAGATATCAATCTATGGACAGTGTCTTTTAAATCTTTTCTATGGACTATCATATCAATTGCTCCGTGCTCAAGGAGAAACTCACTTCGCTGAAATCCTTCTGGCAATTGAACATTCAATGTATCCTCAATTACTCTTGGTCCAGTAAATCCCACTAATGCTTTAGGTTCGGCAATATTGATATCTCCAAGCATTGCTAAACTAGCAGAAACTCCGCCATAAATAGGATCTATCATTACTGAAATATAGGGTAATTTTGCTTGTCTCATTTTCTCTATGGCGGCGCTAGTTTTCGCCATTTGGTAAAGAGAAACTAAGGATTCCTGCATTCTTGCTCCTCCGCTAGTTGAGAAGCAGACCATTGGAAGTTGGTTTTCTAAAGCAAAATTTACAGTATCAACAAACTTTTGACCAACAACAGATCCCATTGAGCCTCCCATGTATCTAAACTCAAAGGCAGCAGTAACAATAGGCATTTTCTTCAGGTATCCCTTCATTGCAATTAAAGCCTCTTTCTCGTTGCTACTTTTTTCTGCAGAACCTATTCTTTCTTTATAAGACTTAGTGTCCTTAAATTTTAACCAATCTTTGGGGGTTTTATCTTCTGAGATTTCAGTCATCTCTGTTGGATCTAAAAAAAGTTCTAACCTTTTTCTGGCCCCAATCCTAATATGATGATCGCATTTAGGACAAACAAATAAATTTGACTCAAGTTCTGGTACGTAGAGAATATTCCCGCATGAATTGCAGCTCTGCCAAAGACCTTCAGGAATAGTAGACTTTTTGGTGGTTTCCTTTCTTATAAAAGAAGGAAGTATTTTTTCAAACCAATTTGCCATTTTTAATTCAGTACTTCGAATAACTCTTTAGTCTTCAAAGAGACTTTATTTATTATATCGTCGCCTTCTCCTATCAGATCAACAAAAACACTGCCTGCAACTATACCATCTGCAACATCTTTTACTGAAGATGCTGAAGCTGCATCCTTAATACCAAAACCTATAGCAATTGGTAGGTCAGTATGTAATCTAAGCTCACTGACTTTATCTTTAACATCGTCAGCATCCAAGTTTGCTGCTCCTGTTATGCCTTTAACAGATATGTAATAAACATAACCAGAACATTGAGAACAAATCTTCTTAGCCCTAGAAGAACTTGTTGTAGGAGCTATTAACCTAATGATGTCTATATTAGCTTTAGCTGCTTCTCTACTAAAATCGGAACTCTCTTCAGGAGGCATATCAACAATTAGTATTCCATCCAAATCTACTGCAACAGCCTCTTCCATAAATAACTTAGCTCCAAGAGATTCAAAAGTATTCATGTAGCCCATAAAGACGATAGGTGTCTTTTCATCACTTAACCTGAATTCTTTGACTAATTTAAAAGTATCATTCAAAGATGCTCCTTTTTCTAGAGCTCTTTCATGGCCTTTTTGTATAGAAACACCTTTAGCAAT
>CAYVAL010000042.1:0-6169 GCA_964449395.1 uncultured Gammaproteobacteria bacterium
CTTGGAGAGAGAGTAGTCGCTGTGGTTGTTAGAAAAGATAAATCAGTTATAAGTGAAGAAGAGTTAATTGCCACTCTTAAGCAGGACATTGCAGGTTTTAAAGTTCCTAAAGAAGTAATTTTTGTAGACGAATTGCCTAGAAACGCTATGGGAAAAGTTCAAAAGAATGTTCTTAGAGATAATTATCGTTAATCGTTTATAATGCTCCCTCAAGCGAGATTGGTATAGTGGTATTACGCAACCTTGCCAAGGTTGAGAGACGAGTTCAATTCTCGTATCTCGCTCCAGCATTTTTGGCTCTACCCCTTTTCTTACAAATAAAAGAGTTAAATCAAAGTGCAAGAACTTCAAAAAAAATATCTTAACTCCTGGGCAATAGGAAGCGTTGGTGGCGGAGCTTCTGAGGCATTTTTGTCCATGTTTCTTCTATATTTTTACAACCAAGTATTAGGATTGGATCCTTTCTTGTGTGGACTGGGAATTGCTCTTTCGTTATTTGTCGATGCTTTTACCGATCCAATGATCGGAGGGATCTCCGACAGAACAACTTCACGTTTTGGAAGAAGGATTCCTTATATGGCTCTGGGACTCTTTGGTTTTGCGCTGGGTATATTCTTGCTTTTCAATGCTCGCCTAGGCAGCACTCAATTTGCATTATTCTTTCAACTGCTACTGTTCATAATCATTACAAGAATCAGCAGCACCATGTTCTTTATTCCAAGAGCGTCTTTGGGTATTGAAATGATTAAAGGATACGAACAAAGAAATTTACTGCATGCTAGAGATAATAATTTTGGAATTCTCGGGACTGTAATTTTTTATAGCGCCATTGCTATCATTTTTGGCAATAACTGGAATCAAGAGAGTGGCTATCAAGCCGTCTCCATAATAGTGATTAGTCTTTTCTTAATTACAAGTTTCTATTCAGTCTTCAGGCTTAGAAACATAGAATCCTATTTTGAGAAGACATCGGTAGATGATGCAACAAAAGAAACGGGAGTTTTAAAGGGACTTTTTTTACTATGGAAGAATGATTCTTGGCGCAATCTTATTATTGGTACGTCTTTATTTGGAATCGTAGGTTCTTTATCAAGTGTATTTAGTATTTATATGATCAATTTCTTTTGGTTGTGGCTCCCAAATGAATTCACTCTTATTTTAGCTTTATCTATACCGGGAGCGATGATAGCTGGATTAAGTGCAAATAAACTCTTAAAAAATAAAGATAAGAAAAGAACAGTCCTTGTTTTGACTTGCATCATGATTTCAATAGGACCGTCTCTTACTATTCTAAGAATAATGGATATCAAATACGGTACCAATATTCTGCCTGAAGTAGGTCTTGGCATTTACAGTTTGCTTTTTATCTTGGTAGCTCTTCATTCTTCGTTTATGGCAGGTATAAGAGTCATAAATGGTGTTGTCTTTAGTTCTATGTTTTCTGATGTTGTAGAGGACCACCAAAAAAATACCCACTCCAGATCGGAAGGTCTGATTATATCCGTGAATGGTTTATCAGGAAAAATATTAGGAGGAGTTGGTATTCTACTTTCAGGAGTTCTGTTATCTTTAGTTGGATTTGGAGAAGATGGTTCTATTGAAGATAAGAGAGCGGCAGTGACCTCTCTTGCAATTTTTTCAACTTCTTTGCTTTTTATAGTCGCTCCAATATCCTTGTATTTTATTTCTAAATACAGAATCAATAAGTCTATTCATGAAGATAACCTCAAGGATCTTGGCTATGAAACTGGTAAAGTAGAGATATGATGCCTGAATCAGATAGAAATGTTCGCGTAAGAATTTATGAAGTACTGTTTAGTGAATTGATTTTTTAGACACTAACTCTTAGTCTGTATAAAAATGGATATCTTAATTGTAATTTTATTAATCATCATAATTGGGTTAATCTTTTTTAACTCCTTCAAGAAAACTAATGCGGCTAATCAGTCTGATGATTTCCTTAAAGGAATAGATCATTCAATAGAAACTCAACGAACTACTATTGGAGAACTTTCAAAAGATATCCAATCATTCAATGAACCTTTGACAAAGTTAAACCGTTATTTATCTGGAGGCACTTTGGCAGGAAAATTTGGTGAATGGTCTTTAGAGTCAATTATCAAAGACATTTTTCATCCGAATCAGTTTGAAAGCAATGCTGAAGTTATACCTGGAAGCGGTAAAAGAGTTGAATTTACCGTAAAACTTCCTGAAGGGCTTGTTCTGCCGATAGATGCAAAGTTTCCTTCAGCTCTTTTTGATAACTTTATAAATGCAAGTGAATCAGGTGATGAGAAGCTAGTTAAGAAAACTAGAGATGATATTCGAAGACATGTGCTTAAAGACGCTCAAGATATAAAGGAAAAGTATGTTCAATCAGGAATTACCGTGGACCTTGGGGTTATGTACATACCGAGTGAAAGCCTAATGCAAACCATAGACTCCTTAGACAATATAAGAGAGACAATTTTCCGTGATTATAGAGTTCTTATCATGGGGCCCAACTCACTTGCAGCTTATCTTATTAGTGTGCATATGGGGTTTAGAACTTTAGCTTTAAACGAAAGGGCTGGAGAGATCATGAACGAATTTGGAAAACTAAAAAAAGAATTTGAAAAATTTAGTGGTTCCACTGAAGATCTTATGAAAAAAGTTGATGCTTTGCAGAAAGCCGTAAATGAGTATTCAACCCGTGAAAGACAAATGGAAAGGGCAATAGATAGCATGGATAAATTAGACTCTTAAGGTCATCTTATGTCATTTGATAAAGTTCAAGATGAAATAATAGATTTGCTCTCAGAGGACTCCGAACAGCAATTTATATTCCTAACAGGTGCAGCAGGTACTGGAAAGACAACTCTTCTTGAGAGGGTAAAGAATCAATTATCATTAAAAAAAATGGTGGTAGCTCCAACTGGAATTGCCGCACTTAACATTGGTGGAACAACCATCAATTCAGCTTTTAGGATAGGCTTTGACACCATACCTGTAATTACAAAATCTAAAGATCCAAGATTTGCTAAATTATTAAGGAATTTAGAATTATTAATAATTGATGAAGTTTCTATGGTTCGAGCTCCCATGCTAGATGCCATCTCTCAATCATTACAAATCCACAGAAATTCTGAGGAGCCCTTTGGGGGAGTTCATGTTTTAGCTTGTGGTGACCTTTTTCAATTACCACCCATTATAAAAGAGAGCGAGGAAAGGATAATTTATGAAAAATATAACTCTGTTTATTTCTTCGATGCTCATTCTTTTAAAGACATGGCTAAAATAAATTATTTTGAGCTTACTGAATCATTCAGACAGGAAGAAGATCAAAGGTTTTGTGAGCTTCTCAATAATATTCGTATTGGGCAAGACCTTGAGAGCACAATTAATCAAATTAATTCGAATTGTTTTGATCCAACTTTAGAGTCCGATTTCTTTATGACATTAACCTCTAGAAAGAAAAGAGCAGAAGAATTAAATGAATACAAATTGAGCCATATAGAAGGTGAAGAAGAATTAATAAAATCTAAAGAATCAGGTGATTTAAATGAAAATGACCTACCTGCACCGAGAGAACTTAAGATAAAAGTTGGTGCTAATGTGATGTTCATTAAGAATGATCCAGAAGGCAGATGGGTTAATGGAACCCTTGGAACTGTGTCGGAGTGTTTAGATAAAAAGAAAAAGCACATTAAAGTAAAAATTAACAATAAAACTCACAAGGTAGAGAGGGAGGAATGGAACAAAGTAAGATTTACCTATGATGAAGACTCTGACGATGTCCTTGAAGAGGTTATTTCGTCATTTAAACAGTTTCCAATTAAGTTAGGTTGGGCAGTTACTATTCACAAATCTCAAGGGTTAACATTAGAAAGTTGTTCGGTTGATCTAGGGGCAGGAGCTTTTGCAACAGGACAAGCGTACGTTGCTCTAAGCCGATGTAAGAATCTAAATTCTCTCAATCTACAAAGAGAATTAAAAGTCTCCGATGCACTTGTTGACCCTGATATTATTGATTTTCATAAGAATTTTATACGAAATTAAAATGCAGAAATTACTCTTAACTATATTTTTTTTACACCTAACTCCTAATATTTTTTCTGAAGACAAAACATTAGAAACTGAAGCGGTAGAATTGCTACAGGCTTATTTACAAGTTGATACCATTAGCCCGCCTGGTAATGAATCACGAGCAGTAGATTTCCTAGCAAAAATATTTGAAGAAGAAGGAATCGAATTTGATTCTGCTGAAAGCGCTCCTGGAAGAGGAAATATCTGGGCTAGGATAAAAGGAGGAGATAAACCTGCTCTTATACTTCTGCATCATTCCGATGTTGTGCCGGCAAACGAAGAGTATTGGGATTTTGATCCTTTATCTGGCGAAATAGTGGACGGCTACATACAAGGTCGAGGTGCTTTAGATATGAAGGGGTTGGGTATATATCATCTTGCTAACTTTCTTAAACTGCACAGATCAAATAAAAAATTAAATAGGGATATCATTTTTATAGCTGCCGCTGATGAAGAGTCGGGTGGTAAATATGGAATGGGTTGGCTGGTTGAGAATAGACCAGAAGTCTTTGAGGGTGCTGCGTTATTGTTAAACGAGGGCGGAAGTGGCTTTAGATCTAAGGATGGAGTTGGTTTTAGTATTGAAGTAACTCAGAAGATACCCGTTTGGTTGAGGCTCACTTCTGTTGATCAGCCAGGTCATGGCTCTTCTCCAAGGACCACAAGTTCTGTTTCAAGAATTGTCGAGGCTTTGAATATTATTTGGAATAATCCTTTTGACCCCAGAATCATTCCTGAAGTTGATAGAGTATTTTTGGATAGGTCTGAAGGTTTAGAGGAGCCTTTTAGAAGTAAATATAAAGATATTAAGAATATGATCCAAGATCCAGTTTTTATGAAGGAGCTTCAAGAATTTTCACCTTCTTCACATGCGCTAACTCGAAATACATGTTCACTAACTAGAATGAATGGAGGGATAAAAATAAATGTCGTTCCTCCTACAGCATGGGCCGAGATAGATTGCAGAATATTACCCGATAACAAACCTAAAGAATTTATTGAACAAATAGAAAATCTTATACAAGATACTGGAGTTAAAGTTGAACCTCTCATGTTAGGTTTTCCAGGTTCATCTCCTACAAACTCAGAACTCTATTTAGCAATTGAAAGCTTTATAAGCGCCAACTATCCTAACTCAAAACTTTCTCCCTCTGTCAGTACAGGGTTTACTGATAGCAGATTCTCTAGAGGCATAGGGATAGCTAGTTATGGTTTCAATACCTATATATACGAAGGTAACGAAAGCTCAGGTATCCACGGTAATAATGAGCGCATACATGAGAACCGTTACAGACAAAGTGTAAATGATTTCTCCTCTATATTAGAAGAGGTTGTCTATGACTAAAAATTTAAAACTGGAAACTAAAGTATATTTATTTTTTCAGCTACAACTCTTTCTAAATAAGGAGAAGGCTTAAATTCAGGTCCAAGTTCTTTCTCAGCTTTTTGTAACCATTCCAAGACTTTATCGTAACCCACAAGGTTTCCGTAGAACATAGGTCCGCCTTCATATACCGGCCAGCCGTACCCATTTGTCCAAACAATATCAATATCACTTGCTCTTATAGCCATTCCTTCTTCCAGAATCTTGAAGCCTTCATTAATCATCGGATACAGACATCTCTGGAGTATTTCCTCTTTAGAAATATCTCTCATTTGGATTTGTCTTTCTTCTCCAAATTTTTTAATCAGAGCTTCAACTTCAGGATCAGGAGACTTATTTCTGTTTTCGTCATAAACGTAAAACCCTTTTCCAGATTTTTGGCCTAATCTTCCCGCTTCACAAAGTACATCTCGTAAGGTTTCTCCGTTTGAAGTCTCTTTGTTCCAGCCGATATCTAGGCCAGCTAAATCAGACATAGCAAAAGGACCCATTTGGAAACCAAAATCAAATAAAGCATCATCTATATCCCATGGAAGGGCGCCTTCAAGAATAAGTTTATTAGCTTCTCTTTGTCTCTGCGCAAGTATCCTGTTTCCTACGAAGCCAGGACATACTCCCACCACAGCTGCAATTTTTTGTATTCTTTTGGCAACTGCTAGTGAACTTGCTACCACAGATTTAGAGGTTTTATCGCCTCTAACAATCTCCAACAGTTTCATG
>CAYVAL010000043.1:0-6160 GCA_964449395.1 uncultured Gammaproteobacteria bacterium
TAAATTTTTAATGAAAACAACAGGCTGGAAAACTACTGGTTGTCTTCCTAAAGATCAGCGTGTGGTTATAGTCGCCGGGCCTCACACTTCAAATTGGGATTTTGTTCTTGCTATGTCACTTATATTAAGTCTTGATGTCCGTATTCACTGGGTGGCCAAACATTCAATTTTCAAAAAAGGATTTCGCAGACTGCTAAAAAAAATGGGTGGAATTCCTGTGAATAGAATAAACCCTGGAGCATTAAAGGGAGAAATTCTTACCGTCACAGAAAAGTACAAAGGTTTTATCATCGCTATTGCGCCAGAGGGCACTAGAAAAAAAGTGGAAAGACTCAAATCTGGTTTTTTACGAATTGCAAATGAAACCAATAGTAAAATTATGATGGTCGGAGTAGATTTCTCTAGTAAAACTATAGAGCTTGGAGATTTCTTTAGTCCATCAGGAGATGTGGAAAAAGATCTAAAATTTATAAAAGACTATTTTGCTAATTTTGCTGGAAAGCGCCCAGAACTGTCATAGCTTCTCTAAAATATTTTTTTAAAAAGTCATCTTGCAAAGTATTTCAGGTTCTTAGGCCTATTGAATAACAATAGAGTGAATGAAAATCTTAATTACTTTCCATTTTAGAAAATTATAACTTTCCATAATGGAAAGTAATTGTTATAGTTTCCTCATCAATATAATTTTTATGGATAGAAGTCATGAATAATGAAAAAGAAAATATAAGCAAAGAAGAGGCAGTAGAGACATTACAGTCGGTAGATTTAACCAAACGTGATGCCGTCAAGGCATTTAGAATACCACTATTACTAATCATGCTAATAAGCTTTAGTTACTCCCTTGTTGTCTTTGGCTGGGGGATGACAGAGCATAACAACCTATGGGCTTTGGGCATGTATATAGGATCGGCTAGCTTTGGTTTATTTGTAGCTTTCTATTTATATACCTTCCGTCTTTTAGGTATAAAGGTAAACATCTTACCTCGTTCAAAAGAAAGAATAAAAAGTGATCTTGTTTTACTTCTTATATTTGCGGTTATTCTCATTTTTGGAAGACAATTTCGAGTTTATGAAGGGTTCGAATTCGCACCTCACATAGCTGCATTAATTTCAGGTGGTTATATGGCATATTTGCTATATAAATATCCTACTGGTGAGTATTTAACAGAAAAAAAATACCATGCCTAAAGTAGAATTCAATGGAATTATCCATGCTCCTAATCGATTGCAAATATGTGCTTTACTAGAAACCACTAAAGAGCTGGAGTTTCAGATCATTAAAGAACAACTCGACGTGAGTGATTCTGTACTATCTAAGCATTTAAAGGTATTGGAAGATGCAAATTATATTAGATTAATAAAAAAGACAGAATTTACTCGTCAACGTACTTGGCTATCATTGACTTCTTTAGGAAGAAAAGCGTTTAAAAGTCATTTAAGAGAACTACAAAGAATTGTTGGAAAAATATAAAAAAAGCGGAGTAATGAAAAAAAATAAATTTTTCTTGGTTCTCGTCCTTATTCTTATCAATCAAATGATTTTGTCTGAATCTACTAATACAGGTCTCAACATCAATCATATCCAATTTGTTGGAAGCCATAACAGTTATAAGCGGGCCATGCCAAATGGCTTTGTGAAGCAGTTGATGAAAGTAAATCCCAAAGTGATGGAGAGTCTTGAGTATGAACACATTCCTTTAGCTGAGCAGCTTGGCCTTGGAATCCGTAAGCTAGAATTGGATGTTTTCTATGTTGCTCGTGAAGACAGCTTTTTGGTTGGTCATGTGCAACAAATTGACATGAACAGTAGCTGCACCACACTTCGTATTTGTCTCAATCAAATCATTGCTTGGTCGCAGAAAAACCCAAGCCATGCGCCCATATGGATTAGCTTCAATACTAAAGATGATTATATTTTTGGGTTAACTTCACCAGAGACTTTCAGCCCAACAGCCTTCAACTTAATGGACTCAATCATTGAAGAGATGCTAGGTGAAAAACTCATTCGTCCTCGAGACATAGTTGACTTGCAATGGCCCTTGCTAGAGGAAGCCAGAGGTAAGTTCATTTTAATTCTAGATGAAGGCGGCCCTAAGAGAGATATGTATTATGAAGGCTGGCAGCAGCGTCCTATGTTTACTAATGCACCAGAGGGACATCCTGCTAACGCAATCATGATTATTAACGATCCAATAGGACAGTTTGAAGAGATTCAAAGGTTGGTTAAAGCTGGATATATGGTTCGCACTCGCGCGGATGCAGATACTCGCGAAGCTAGAGACAATGATACAAGACGAAGAGCTGCAGCTTTTGCAAGTGGTGCGCAGGCAATAAGTACAGATTATTATATGCCCGCAACTCACTTTGGTAATCAATACCAAGTAATTTTGCCTGAGCCCATTCAGTGTAATCCGGTCATAGCACCTCAAATCTGTCAGGTTTCTGAGAAGCTGATAGAATGAAAGTCCTGACGCTAGCTACAGATTGTTCTATAGCCGTCTTAACTCTCTAGTTCTGTAATCTTAATACCTAAAGTGTTGGATTTGCTCTCCACTCTTGCCAATCTCAGTCATTGCGTTTATGCCGAGTTCGAGATGTTGTTCTGACCATTGTTTGGTTACCTCTTTATCAGATTCTTCAGTTTTAACTCCATCTGGTTCCACAGGAACATCTGAGACTAGCAGCAAAGCACCTCTAGAGATTTCATTATAGTGACCTACTATAAATATAGTTGCTGTTTCCATATCTATGCCTATGCAGGTAGTTGCTTTTAAGTGCTCCAAGAAAGGCTGGTCGTGCTCCCATAATCTCCTATTTGTTGTATGTATAACCCCTGTTCTGTATTCATACCCTTTTTCAATTATTTTTTCTGAAACAAACTTATGCAATTTAAAAGAAGGCAATGCTGGAACTTCAGAGGGATAGTAATCATTGCTAGTACCCTCTCCACGTATTGCAGCTATAGGTAAGATAAAATGACCGATCTCACTAGAATTCTTTAATCCTCCACACTTCCCTAAAAATAAAACTCCATTAGGATCACAGGCCGTTAATAGATCCATAATAGTTGCAGCATTAGGGGATCCTATACCAAAATTAACGATTGTTAGCCCATCTGAATTTGTGCATGCTTGCATTGGTCTTTTTTCTCCATAGACATTTGCATTAAAACGATCAGAAAAATTTTCTACATAATCTGAAAAATTAGTTAGCAATATATTTTCACCAAACTTTTCAAGCGGCATTCCTGTATATCTTGGGAGCCAATCTTTAGCTATATCTAACTTATTTAACATATTTTTACCTCAATCAATCTTACTCTTATCTTAAAATTGCGCAATTTAAGTGTTTCTAATTGATTAATAAAAGTATAACTAACCTTTTTATAAAAAAAGTTTGGTAAATATTGTTCTAGAGAAACAGTAATCTTTGAATGAGCTTGGTTAACTTTATAAATTCTTGAATTCTTTTGAATTTTTGAGCATAAAAGCTGGCCCATGATTAAGATTAATTGCAGCATTTTCACCATACAGCATCTCTTTTTGATGTCCGTAGTTTTTTCTATTATTTGCAAGAGGAGCTAATTCTTCAGCCTTTTTTAGGGCCATGTAAGGCAGCTCTTCAAAACAACCTATGCCTTGAATAATGCCAGCTTTTAGGGCGTCAGATCCAGTCCATCGTTTAGATAACTGCACAGTTTCAAAAAAAGAATTTGCTGGTACTTTGTGTTTGAACAATGCTAGCTCCGGTCTAGGGATTGGTAAACCAAGTTGCATTTCATTGGCGCAGAGAAATCCTCGGTCTTCTCTCATGATTCTTACATCATGTGAAAGGGCAAACATAAAACCAGCTCCAAAAGCATGACCATTGATTGCACAAATCGTTGGTATTGGAAGTGTGATTACTCTTCCCATTAAATACATAAACTCTTCGCCAAACACTTCTCTATCTCCTCCATTGGGGTGATTCTCAGGAGCTTGCATCCAATCAAGATCCAGACCGTTTGAAAAAAACTTTGGATTTGTCGATGAAGTTATTAGTGCCCCAGGGCCTTCATCATTTTCAATTTCGTCTAATGCTTCAGCAATATCTCTGACGAATGTAGTATTCCAACGATTCTCATCAGCATTCATCGTTAAAAAATAAATAGAATCTCTTTTCTCAAGTGTTATCACAATAATTCTCTTTTAAAGCTCAATAAGAAAATACTATACATAAAAAAATGATACAAACTAGAGACAAACTTTTATCAGATACCTTATTATTTCCAACATCATGGATATGAAGAATTTTAAGGCTATTTATTTTATCTACAATGCCGATGGTGGAATATTTAATGAAGTTAAATATTGGATTGATAAAAATATCTTAAGAAAGGAAACTTCTTGTGAGCTGTGTGATATTTCTCACGGTAAAATATTTATGAGATCTGATTGGTCAAAATTTATAAAAGAACTAAAAAAAGACTATAAAGTAGAAGTCTTACATCGAAATGAAATCCCAAAAAGAATTTTAGATAAAGGTTATGGTTTTCCCTGTGTAGTAGGAGAAACTAAAAATGATCTGATAGAAATAATAGACAATATAACTTTAAGTAATTTTGGAAAAACCGAAGGCTTGAAAGAATTAAGTGAAAAGTTACATATGAAAGCTATATGATTGTCTTAGATTGGACAAAAAAATTGTTCTAACTTTATTGAATTAATCTCAAATAAAATGGATCCACTATCTCAAGGTACGGTTGGTGCAGCTTTTGCCCAATCTAGTGCTAATAAAAATAATCTTCTAAAGGTTGGCCTTATTGGTTTTCTAGCCGGGTTGGCGCCTGACTTAGATGTATTGATTCAGTCATCAACTGATCCTATTTTATTCCTCGAATACCACAGGCAATTCTCCCATTCACTATTTTTTATTCCCTTTGGTTCTTTGATTGTTGCACTTCTTATTTTCCCTTTGATCAGGAAATCCATGAGCTTCAAGCCAGTCTATATTGCTAGTTTATTGGGATATGCAACGCATGGATTGTTAGATGCATGTACTTCTTATGGGACATTACTTTTTTGGCCTTTTTCAAATGAGAGAATAACTTGGAATAATATATCTATTGTTGATCCTCTCTTTACTATACCTGCCTTAATTCTTGTCGGAACTGCCATTAAAACCCGAAAAAGGATATTTAGTTTTTTTTCAATTGGATGGATTATTTTTTATCTTACTTTGGGTTTTGTTCAATATGAAAGAGCTTTATCAGGTGCCAACGAATTAGCCAAATCAAGAGGACATGATGCCGAACGTCTTACGCTTAAACCATCTTTTGGAAATTTAATTTTATGGAAATCCATTTATCAATATCAAGATGTTTTTTATGTTGATGCAATCAGAACGGTTCAATCTTCAACCGTATGTTTGGGAGAAAGTATTAGCATTTTTGACTACCAACAACATTTACCAGGTCTTGATAAAAACAGTCAACAAGCCAAAGATATTGAAAGGTTTCGATGGTTCTCTCAGGATTATTTAGGCTTTGATGAAGAAAAAAATTTAGTAACAGATGTTCGTTACTCAATGCTACCTAATGAAATTGAAGCAATGTGGGGATTAGTTATTGATGATCAGCAAGACTTGGGTGAGCATGCGATTTGGTGGACAGGTCGTGACTTGGACCAAAGCCAGTGGAGTTTATTTTTAGATATGTTGAGTGGTAATGAGTGCAAAAATAGAATTTAGATTAAAGATGAAGACTGTTATTAGCAAAGATATACTCTAGAAACAAAGAAGGGTATTTATGGAAACTATTAATGAACTAGCAAGAGAAACGCCAATAATTCATCGTACAGAAGTATTGGTTGTTGGCAGTGGCCCCGGAGGACTGGCTGCTGCTATAGCCTCAGCTAGAGCTGGTGCAGAAACTACCTTGCTTGAACGTTATGGCTGCTTCGGGGGTAATCTCACGCAAGTGGGCGTTGAAGGACTTGCTTGGTACCGTCATGACAAAACTATTGATAGTGAGGGGATCGGCATAGAATTTGAAGAGAGAGCAAAATCAATGGGAGCATCAAACCCAGAACCTCAGTCTAATAGCCATGCGATTGATGGTGAAGCATTCAAGTATGTAGCTGATGTATTAGTTGAAGAGGCTGGCATCTTTCCAATGTTACAT
>CAYVAL010000044.1:0-6044 GCA_964449395.1 uncultured Gammaproteobacteria bacterium
GGGTAGTATTACATCTCTATCTATTTCTAAATTTGGAGATATAAAGATGGGGGAAAACAGAGACCACGGTTTTAATGATTGGGGATTAACTCCTCTATACTCCGAAAACTCTAGATACTCATATTATTCAGAACCATCATCTAATCCAAATGAAAACATTCAAAAAAATACTGGTTATAACCAGGTTGATTTATTTCAAAAATTTTTAGTAAAACTTGGAGAAACTAACCTACTAAATATAAATATTCAGTTTTAGAAATGGGAACAAGTGAACCAGGAGAGATAGAGATATTAAATGCTCAAGTAAAACCAGACATAGCGGCCATTACCAATGTCTCTATGGGTCACTTAGAAGGACTTCGCAATACTGAATCTATAGCTAAAGAAAAGGGCAATATATTAAATTTTTATTCCGATTCTGGAGTGGCTATTCTACCCAGAGACTCTGAATTTTTTGATTTTTGGTCTAATACAACTAATGCAAAAGAGATATCTAGTTTTGGTATCGATCAAAATGCTGATTTTAGGGTGGCTAATGTAGAAATTGATATAGAGAATAATTTAACTCATTTTGATTTGTATTTTGAAAATCAAAGAGAAGATATGTCAATTAATGGCATAGGATTAAATAATTCTTTAAATGCTGCTTTGGCTACAGCAATAAGTCTTCATTGTGGTATTCAAATAAATGAAATCAAACACAGGCTGATACTAACAGACCTGCCTGAGAGAAGACTGTCAGTTAAAGAGTCCTTAAAAGGCTCAATTATGATTGATGATACTTACAACTCAAACCCTGCCTCTTTAAAAAATGCTCTTGATTCTTTAGACAAATTAGATAAGAAAAAGTTATGCGTACTTGGGGAAATGAAAGAATTAGGATCAGACTCCAAATTAATTCATAAAGAAATGTACGATTATGCAAGTAAGAGAGTTGATAAAGTCTTATGTATAGGAAAGTCTTGGTCAGAATGTGATTTTGATACCTACGAAAAATTAGAAATTTTTAATGATCAAGACCAACTTTATGATTACTTAGTTTCTATAATTGACAATAAGACTGTACTATTAGTGAAAGGGTCAAGATCTACAAGAATGGATTTAATTGCCGATAAATTAAAAAAATAATGTTATTACCTTTATTCGAATATCTGTCAGAATTTTTTGGACCATTCCGAGTTGTTGAATTCTTATCAACTAGAGCTATTTTAGCCACACTCACTTCATTACTTTTTTCTTTAATCTTAGGTCCTAAATTCATCAATAAGATGAAAGATATACAAATCCAACAAGTTGTAAGAAGTGAAGGTCCTGAAACTCATCTTTCAAAACAAGGGACACCTACCATGGGAGGAACATTAATACTAAGTTCTATATTCTTGAGTGTAATACTCTGGGGAGACTGGGAAAACAGATACCTTTGGGTTGCATTTCTTACAGCAATGTCCTTTGGAGTTCTTGGATGGGTTGATGACCGTTTAAAGATTAAATACAAATCAAGTGATGGACTATCTGCTGGAAATAAAATCTTATGGCAGTCAGTCATAGCACTTCTGGCATGCAGTTATTTATATTTCAGTCAGGAAAATATTTCAGAAACAAGTTTGATTGTTCCGTTCTTCAAAGATATCTCTATCCCTCTTGGTTTGGGTTTTATTTTATTATCTTACTTGGTGGTAATAGGGACTAGCAATGCAGTAAATTTAACTGATGGCTTAGACGGACTGGCAATTTTACCTTGTGTAATGGTGGCAGCAGGTTTGGGAATCATAGGTTATTTGGCTGGAAATACCATTTATTCAGAATTTTTAAACATACCTTACTTACCTGGTACAGGAGAGATGATAGTTTTTTGTGGAGCTCTAGTTGGTTCTGGAATTGGTTTTTTATGGTTCAATACCTATCCTGCACAAGTTTTTATGGGAGATGTTGGTTCGTTATCACTTGGAGCATCTTTAGGCATCGTAACTGTCATAATTAGGCATGAGTATGTTTTATTGGTTATGGGAGGACTTTTTGTAATTGAAGCCCTGTCTGTGATAGTTCAAGTAATTTCTTTCAGATTAACCGGAAAAAGAGTCTTTAATATGGCTCCATTACATCACCATTATGAGCTTAAGGGCTGGCCAGAACCAAGGGTAATAGTGAGGTTTTGGATTATTACTTTTATGCTTGTCTTACTTGGGTTGGCGTTATTAAGACTTAGATAATACTTGTGCAAGAGAAGATACCTTTAGTTATTGGTTTTGGTGTAACAGGAAAGTCTATAATAAATTATCTTGCAGATTCTCATTCAGAAATATTCCTAATAGAAGAGTGGAAAGAAAATCCTTCTTTAGAAGAAATAAAAGATATTGAATTAAAGGTTCATATAAATCCAGATATTAATGATGAGTTGTTTCAAAATATATCTAGAATTTACTCCAGTCCGGGAGTTTCTAGTAAGCATGAAATCTTTTCCCATGCTAAAAAACACAACATAAAGGTTTCCTCTGACATAGAAGAATACCTAACCGTTCAAGAGGGCGTTAAGGTCTTAGTAACCGGCACTAATGGAAAGACATCAACTTGTTTACTTCTTGAGACATTGTTCAAGTCAGTGTTCCCAAGCTTAAAAATCTCAGTTCTGGGAAATATTGGTAAGCCTGTTCTGCCACACATAAAAGATGACATAGATATATCAATTATAGAGGTCTCGAGCTTTCAGTTAGAGCTTTTAAATGAAATAGAGTTCGATATAGGGTTATTGCTCAATATTGAACAAGACCATATGGATAGATATTCAAGTTACCAAGACTATAAAAACATTAAATTTTTAGTACTGAAATATGCTTTGTTTAACATATCTTACGATGATGCAGATGGCCGTTTAAGCAACCCTTTAAATTACAAGGATATGGATATACCACAAGTTGTATTGGAGCTACCAACTTTTAAAGACTGGCCAATGCATGACATAGAAAATTTAAGAGCTAGTTTGGCTGTATTAAAATGTTATTACGAGAATTTTGATAACTCTTCATTTGACGAACTTAATCTTGCTAAAACCCTAGAAAGGGCCTTTATGGATTTCAGAAAGCCACCTCACAGATTTGAGATTATAGAAAATTCTATTGGTATAAATTTTATCAACGACTCAAAAGCTACAAATTTAGATGCGATGCTAAAAGCCATCCAAGCTGTTAACGAATTAAAAAAAGATCAAGAAAGTATCTCTCTAATATGCGGAGGAGATTTAAAGGAACAAGATACAAACTTAACAAGTCTTACAAGTGTAAGCAGTGTTAGTAGAGTTTTAATTTATGGAAAAGATAAGGAGGTATTATTTGAATCTATGAGACAGTATACGGAATGTCTTCTTGTAAATGATCTGGAGGAGGCTGTGATGGAAGCAAAAAAACTTTCAAAAGAAGGAGATTATGTAATGCTTTCTCCTGCCTGCTCGAGTCTTGATATGTTTATCAATTACCAAGAAAGAGGAGATAAATTTAAAAGGCTTATAGAAGATTTATGAGATGAGTAGAATCAATTTCCTTGAGAATTTTGATTATCTAAAACTAGACTTTGTTTTGATAGCTTTATTCTTTGTTCTTGGCTTCTGTGGACTGTTAATACTGGCATCCGCTTCAGTACATTTTTCTGATTCAATATATGGTAATCCTTCAGCAGTTTTTAACAGACAATTCTTTTATTTTCTTCTAGGTATATCAGGTTTATTAATATTTTTTCTACTTCCTCTAAGTTTTTGGTCAAACTATGATCGATTATTGTTAACTTTAGGGTTTCTATTGCTGTTATTGGTTTTTGTTCCTGGTGTAGGTGTTGAAGTTAATGGAGCAAATAGGTGGATCAGATTTGCTGGGTTTGGTTTGCAGCCTTCAGAGATAATGAAATTTCTTAGTATTTTATATGTATCTTGTTACTCAGTTAGAAGAATTAAAGCAATCCAATCCCATTGGCTAGGTTTTTTTAGACCGGCACTAATTATTGTCAGTATAATTTCTGTAATTTTAATTCAACCAGATTTAGGATCTTCAGCTGTTATTTTTGTTTCCGTTATGGGGGTTTTATTTGTGGCAGGTGTCAAAATAAGACAATTCTTAATTGTTGCTCTTTTAGGCCTAATTGGCATTTCTCTAATGATAATCTTTGTACCCTGGAGATGGGAAAGGATCATTTCTTTCGTTGATCCTTGGAGCAATCCATGGGGAAGCGGTTATCAGCTAACCTTATCTTTAATGTCTATAGGAAGAGGTGATTGGTTTGGTGTTGGATTAGGTCAAGGTCTCATGAAGATGGGATACTTACCTGACGCTCATACAGATTTTATATTTTCTGTAATAGTAGAAGAAACTGGAATATTAGGTGGATTATTGATCGTTTCTCTTTTATTTGGACTCTCTTTCAGGGTCTTTTATATTGGACGAGAATCTTTGATAAGAAAGAATTTCTTTGGTTTTTATTTTTCCTATGGAGTAGCCTTGTTGCTTGGATTGCATACTTTTATAAATGTAGGAGTGGCTTGTGGACTCTTACCCACAAAAGGGTTAACTCTTCCCTTGATTAGTGCAGGGGGAACCAACCTTATAATTGTTTGTTTAATGATAGGAATTATATTGCGAATTGATTACGAAAATAAAAATTCTATGCCAGTGCCAAACTTCAATCGAAGAGCAAAATTTTGATGAATATTTTGATAATAGCTGGAGGAACAGGAGGCCATGTCTACCCGGCCTTAAGTATTGCACGTGAATATAATCAAAAAGGTCACTCCATATCTTGGATAGGTCAGGAGGGTAGTCTAGAGGAGAGAATTTGTTTAAATGAAAATTATTTATTTTACCGCTTAAAAAGTAAAGGCTTTCTCGGTAAAGGCTTTATTCAAAAGATTATTGCACTTTATTTTTTCAAAGTAGCATTTATAAAAAGTTTTTTTTTAATAAAGAAGATCAAGCCTGACGTAGTTATATCAACTGGAGGTTACGTTACACTTGCTCCTGCATTGGTAAGTTCTCTCTTCTCGCCATTATTCATTCATGAGCAAAATAGTATTGCAGGACTAGCTAATAAAATATTACACAGAAGATCACACATTACTTTTGAGGCATTTCCTGAAACTTTTAAAAATTTTAAACACAAAGTAGCTTGTGTTGGTAACCCTGTTAGAAAAGAAATTAGCAATCTATCTCCTAATGAAATAGAAGACCTTTCAGTATTTCGAATTCTGGTCTTGGGCGGTAGCCAAGGTTCTAAACAAATAAATGAGATCCTAACTAGTGCTTTAAATAATAAAAAAATCTCATCAAAATGGTCTTTTGTCCATCAAAGCGGAAAATTAGAATACTATGACTTGAAGCAGGCTTATATCAATTCAGGAGTTAAATTTGAAATTAAAGAATATATTCATGACATGGCTAGCGAATATAGGAATTGCGATATTATTATTTCCCGTTCTGGAGCCATGACTGTTAGTGAGATTTGTTCTGCCGGCAAACCCTCAATCCTTTTACCCCTGCCTTGGTCTTCTGATGATCATCAATACAATAATGCCTTATATCTTAGTAAGAAAGGAGCTGCTGAGATAATAGAATCTGATATTTTAAATTCTGAAAGTCTTTTTGAGCTATTAATTGAATTAGAAAACAACCATAATAAGCGCAGGTCTATGATGCATGCAGCATCTAAGGTTTTTCCTAAACTAACTTCTGAGAATATTTATAAGATTATTGATGAATCCCTCAAAGTACAAACTTAATAATATTCATTTCATTGGTATAGGTGGAAGTGGTATGAGTGGGATTGCCGAAGTCCTTAATAATTTAGGCTATACAATCTCGGGGTCTGATAATACAAAATCTTCTAATACCCAACGGTTAGAAAAGTTAGGTATACAAATTGTATATAAGCATAGTGCATCCAACCTCGATGGCATCGATATGGCAGTCAAGTCAACAGCTATTGCCGATGATAACTCAGAAATAATCGAAGCCAAGCGGCGTTTAATTCCAATTCTTGCAAGAGCTGAAATGCTATCTAGTTTAATG
>CAYVAL010000045.1:0-5977 GCA_964449395.1 uncultured Gammaproteobacteria bacterium
ATCTTATTGTCTACCTCAAATGAGTTAAAACTGTGGAAAACGAAACAAGGATCTATATCAAACCATCTAACATCGGCATTATTACCGTCCCTAGGCATAACTCCCAATCGAGCACCACATTCTGGCTTGAAGCCAAATGGAGATCCTGTTGTTGCAGCCAAATCCATATCAGAAACTATTGGTAGATCCATAAAAACAACATAGTTTCTTGTAATATTCCAATCATGCATCATTACAGGTCTAGGCAACTCTATAGCTTCAGATTGAACTAAAGTACCTTCTTTACTAACCCTGTAATAATTTAAATAAGGCTCGCTAAACATAGAATACCCAAAGAAAAGCATTTCTCCTGTTTCAGGGCATACTCTTGGATGTGCCGTCATAGCCGTATCTAACTTTCCATTAAAGTCTTCCACACCAAGAGTATCTAAGTCTTTGTTAACACTCCAAGGCAATGACGTTTCTTCTAAAGCCAATAATCTTCCAGCATGACTTACTATGTGGGTATTTGCAGGGGAAGCGGCCAAATTTCCAAATGAGGACATAACATTGAGATCCTCTTCATAATAAGGAGTTTTCACATATCTATTCTTATAAGATGCCTTACCATCTTCGAGATATACTCCGTGCAACATTCCATTCCCAAAGAACCAATGATCACTATATCCCGATACTGGATTAAACCCATTTCTAACAAATAAACCTGAAAGATCTCTCGGTATCTCTCCTTTTACCTTAAGCTCATTCTCAGTTAATTCTTTTTCAACAGGAGCCCAGTTTCCCTGCAAGTGCCAATGTAATTTTTTTTCTTTGATGGAAATATCTCCCATAGCCCTCTCCCCCTAATAATTAAGATTAGTTATAGCAAAAAAAAAGGCTTAGTTATAGAAAAATTTATGAGTTGTAAGTTTATTTTTTATGCTAATTTACGAGAATTACTTTAGTTTTTTTTAAAAAATAAAAATATAAATGAATATATCCATAAGAAATCTTTTACTTACTCTTGTTGCAGTTTTATTTTCATTTTCAACTTCTTCTTTTACTGATGAAATCGAACGATTAGATCCAGTGGAAGCAGGATTTTCTAAAGAGAGGCTTCAAAGGATTTCTCCCGCAATGCAAAAATATATTGATGGAGACCTAACTCCTGGAGTTTTAACAGCGATAATGCGTAAAGGGAAGATAGTCCACTTAACAACTCAAGGGTATATGGATGTTGAGAATGAAATTCCGCTGCAAGAAGATGCAATCTTCAGAATAGCATCTATGACAAAACCGATAGCATCCATTGCTTTAATGATTTTATGGGAAGAAGGTCACTTCCAGCTCAATGATCCTGTATCAAAATTTATTCCTTCATTTTCTCAAACGAAAGTAAGCTCAACAGGCGATGCAAGCGGAAAAACCGGAACTCTAGAAAGTCCTAAAAGAGAAATTACCATCAGAGATATGCTTACTCATACCGCAGGGCTTGCAAATTCTTATATAGGGAACAGACAGGCATATAGAAGGGCCATGAATTTACCCAGACCTAAAAGTAATGCTGAACAGATTGATAGGTTATCAAAACTTCCATTAAATTATCATCCAGGAGAGCAGTGGCAGTACTCAGCGGCTACTAACGTTGTTGGCCATCTTGTAGAAATAATCTCCGGACAATCCTTAGATATCTTCTTAGAAGAAAGAATATTTATGCCCTTAGATATGAAGGACACACACTTTTATTTAGAAGATACAAAAGGAGGTAGACTAACTGCACAATACGTTCCAGGGAAAAATAATAAAATTAAACTTCAAGACCCTGGTTCAGAAAAAAGCCGCTGGATAACCTCTCCAAGAAATATATTTAGTGGCGGAGGAGGTTTAGTCTCTACAGCAAGAGACTATTTACGATTTCAACAAATGGTATTAAATGAAGGAGAGCTGAATGGCAAAAGAATCCTTGCTCCAAGTACAGTATCTTTAATTTTAGAGAATCATACTGATGATCTACCAATTTGGCTCACCGGACCAGGCACTGGTTTTGGTTTGGGTTATGGGGTCATAGTAGATAGAGGAAAAGCTTCAACTCCTTTATCAGCAGGCTCAGCCTATTGGGGAGGGGCGTATTGCACGATATCTTGGATCGATAGAGAGAAGGATCTAGTTGGATTGATGATGACGCAAGTTAGACCATATAACCACATAAATATAAGAAGCGATTTTCAAGTTCTGACTTATCAAGCCCTCATTGAATAGAAAGAAAAAGATTTAATAATCGATTTTATCCTCAACAGCTTTTCCTTCTTTAGGAATAAGCGCAGATCTGATAAATGATGCTACTTCGACACCGTCTTGGTTCTTACCAATTGTTTTGACAGTAACAATTCCTTCATCGGGTCTTGATTTTGATTCTCTTTTTTCTATTACCTCAGACTCAGCATAAAGAGTGTCGCCAACGTAAAGGGGATGAGTCATCTTGATGTCAGTCCAGCCTAAGTTGGCTACCGTTTTTTGACTTACGTCACTTACACTCATACCAACCATAAGTGCGACCGTAAAAGGACTAACCACTAATGTCTTGCCAAACTCTGTTCCCTTTCCGTATTCATCATCTATATGAAGGGGGTGTTGATTCATTGTCAGTAAAGTGAACCAAATATTGTCTGATTGAGTTATTGTTCTTCCGGGTCTATGTTCGTAAACATCGCCTATGACAAACTCCTCATAATATCTACCAAAAGATTCTCTATAACGACCAGGTGATATTTCTTTCATTTTTTTTACCATAATAATCTCAGTCTATATTCTTTGGATCAATGCCTACAAGTCTTAATCTTTTTTCTAAGGATAATATTATTGGCTGATCTATCATTCTTCCATTAAATGCTATAACGGCTGATGAGGACTGATTAAAAGCTTTAATGATTTCTTTTGCCTCTGATATTTCTTCTTCATTTGGAAGAAAAGAGTCAGTAATTACTCCTAACTGACTAGGATGAATTGCTGCTTTTCCATTAAAACCAAGCATTTTAGCTTTTTTACTCTCTTCGCCTAAAGCTTCTAAATTCTCTATATCCATAAAAGGGCTATCAATTGAAAATAAATTATTAATAGCAGCCTCTAGAATTATCTTTGACCTTGCATATAAAAGGGAGTCCCAGTCCATAGTTGAACCTAAGCTAGCACTTAAATCAGCACCGCCAAGAGCCAATCCTTTAACTGTCTTCTCTGCAGCTATTGAAGAAATATTTTTAATTGACCTTGGGGTTTCTAATAATGCAATCAGATTCACATCTGGTAAGGACGATATAGACGAACTCTCTTCAACTTTTGGTAACATAAAAGCGCTTATGGACAAGTTTGTCTGTGTTAAAACTTTAATATCTTCTTGACCAATCTTGTCACTAACTGGGTTGACTCTAACTATTAAATTACCCGCATAGTTATTTTCTTTAAGATGTGAATAAAGATCTTCTCTGGCTTGCGATTTTTCGTTTTCAGGAACAGAATCCTCAAGATCTAAGATAATACTATCAGCACCTCTTTCGAAGGTCTTAGCTATCCATTCAAGTTTATTAGCAGGAATAAAGAGAGGGGAAATAGGGAATTTGTTCAAAGTCTAGGGGGAGATTTTAGTTTCTTTCCTTTCTTACAAGAAAATCAACTACATCAAATAACTGATCTGTACGAACAGCTCTTGAAGCTGAGACTCTATATTTACCATTAACTATGAGTGAAGGAACTCCGGTTACTTGCCACTGCTTCATTTTCTTATCAGCTTGATCCACCGCATTTCTAACTCCAAATGAAGTAGATACAGCTTTGTATTTATCCTTTTCAATATCAAAACCTCTGAAGTAATACTCCAGCTCTGTATTGCCAGTAAGCATTCTGCCTTCGTTTTGAATAGTATTAAAAGCTGCAGGAACAAACTGTTGTTCGATACCTAAGGCTTTGGCTGTGTAATATATTGTCGCATGGGTTTTTAACATTTCATTCCAGGTAGCTGGGGACTTTATAAATGCTACATCTGAGGGCATATCTTTTTTCCACCTAGCTATATATGGCTCTAGCGCATAACAATGATTGCATCCAAACCAAAAAACTTCTGTTACCTCGATTTTTGATGGATCACGAACAGTTGTAGGTTTATCAACAATTTCATAATGAACCCCTTCTCTAAATTGCTCACCATTGCTAGTAGCCTCTAAAGTATTTTGCTCTTCGTTGGAGCATCCTATTAAAAAAAATAGAAGTGAGATGGAAAAAATAAAAGAACGAAACATTGCTCTAGTATAAACCATGGACAAAACTAGATAGTGCATCAATCTCCACATCATCCAGCTTGTAAGCTATTGCAGCCATTATTTTTGATGGATCTTCATTAACCCTTTCACCTGCCCTGTAGTCTTTTAAGGCTTTTGCAACATAGTCGGGCTGCTGACCGCTCAATAGAGGATAAGCCGCCGGTCCATTACCTAATCCTCTTGGTGAATGGCATGCCGAACAAGCAGGAATACCTTTTTCTAAATTCCCTGCGTAATAAAGCTTCCTACCAAGTTCAACTTTTGATTCGTCAGCCTGTCCCACCTTATTTCTTTGTGAGGCATAAAATGCCGCTATATCTTGTAAGTCGGAATCTTGTAAATTGTCTAGAAGACCGACCATAGAGTCTATGACTCTATCACCTGATTTGACTAACCTTAGTTGCTTAACAAGATATTTTTCATTTTGACCCGCTAAAGACGGCCATAATCCTACTACGCTATTACCATCAGCTCCGTGACAGGCTGAACAAACAGCTACTTTTTCTTTTCCAGAGTCTGGATTACCTGCCCCTAAAAAGAAGGTGATTGAGGTTAGGATTATTAGATTTTTTAGTTTCATTTAAGAATCTATCTTTAAATATGATGTGACGCGCCGACATTATATACTAACCTTTCTAGCGATCCTAAAATTATAAGCTATATGAATAATACTTATTTTCAACAAGCAAAATTCACTGGAAGTTATCCTGCCTGTAAAGATTTGCCTGCAGATGAGGGTTCTGAAATTGCATTTTGTGGTAGATCAAACTGTGGTAAATCTAGTGTGCTCAATGCGCTTACAAATAATAAAAAACTTGCCAAAACAAGTAAAACACCCGGAAGGACTCAGGCTATTAATGTCTTTGAAATTGGTTCAGGAGATAATTTTAAAATTATAGATTTACCTGGATACGGATATGCCAAAGTATCAAAAGAAATGAGATCCCTTTGGGGCAAGGAGATAGACGTATACCTATCCTCAAGACAGTGCCTTAAAGCCCTTTGCGTAATAATGGATATCAGGCATCCCTTTAAGGAAGATGACTTAAATTTGATTGATTGGTGTGAAAGCCAAAACCTACCAATGATTCTGCTGCTCAATAAAGCGGATAAATTATCAAAAAATAAAGTGGCGCAGGCGTTATCAAGCGCAAAAAGAAATCTGGAGGAGCTATCCGTAAAACATCATATTATTGCCACATCGGCAACAAATAAAACAGGTATCGACAAGCTCCTAGAAAAGATCAACGAACTTAACTAATAAAGCTTCAAGTATTTGGGGTTACTTGAAGCTTTATTAGAAGTTGGGGCTAATTACCCTACTTTTACTCAGACATTAATAATTGTTAATAGTTCAGTTGTTTTATTCTTTTTTTAACTTTTTTGTAGGTTAAAATTAGTACAAGGAAATTAACATGAGCAAAACAAGATCAAACATAATTAAAGGACTTAGTTCTTTGCTTACACTGGGTTCAAATCAAAGGACCAAGGTAAAAACTTATGCACGACTAGCTGGATCTTTCAAACAAACACACACAATAGAAACTGATCGAGGCTTGCTAAAGTTTAGAGTTGATTCGCCAGGATCAGTTCCCCAAGACCCTAATTCAGATAGAAGTGAGCCCGAAACGTTTGAATGGATAAGAACTTCATTAAAACCTGGAGACATTTTATGGGATATAGGTGCA
>CAYVAL010000046.1:0-5898 GCA_964449395.1 uncultured Gammaproteobacteria bacterium
ATCTTGGTATGAATACATCAGGAGGTTTCGGACAATATATAAGGGTTCCATCGTCTTGGGCCGTAATGTTGCATTCAGGCTTGAGTGATAGAGAGTCTATGTGTCTAGGAACGGCTGGCCTAACTGCTGGTCTGTCGATACAAGCTCTAGATGATTTTAATAGTAATAAGGGTTTTGACTCTTCTAGTTCAATAGTTACGGGTTCTACTGGTGGAGTGGGTTCGATAGCAGGGATGCTACTATCTAAGCTGAGTTCTTCTGTAACCGCTGTTACCGGAAAAGACTCAGAAAAGGCTTTACTGCAAAGTCTCGGTGCTTCAGAAGTTATTTCTAGAGAGGAATTAGCAGAGATTTCAAGAACACCCATTGGCAAAACAATATGGGATTTCGGTGTGGATGTAGTTAGCGGCAACATTTTAACTTTATTGCTTGCCTCGCTTAAGCCGGGTGGAGCGGTTGCTTGCAGTGGATTAGTGGGTGGCCCATCATTTGAGAGTTCAATTTTTCCTTTTATTCTAAGGGGTAATGCGCTTTTGGGTATAGATTCAGTTGAGATTCCCCTCCATAAGAAATTACAAGTTTGGGAAAGGTTTGCTTCTGATTGGAAGTTAGATCTTTCAGCATTAGTTAGAGAGGTGAAACTAGAAGGATTAGAGAAAGAAATTTCTACCATCTTAGAAGGTGGACAAGTTGGGCGGATCTTAGTGGATCTGAATTAAAAGGAGATATAGATGTCAAATGAGCATACCGATCAAGAAAAGGAAATCATGCGTCAAGAGGATAGTAAATTAGATGCTATCGCAGCAGTAGTGATTATTCTCAGTCTTGTAGCAGCAGCAGTTTTTTGGGTTTCAAATCAATAATTAATTATTAATAAGGATAAATATGGACGTTGTAAATTTTTTAAAAGATAAAACTAGGATTCCTGTCATAGGAGCTCCTTTATTCACAGTTTCTTACCCGGAACTTGTTTTAGCTCAATGTAAGGCTGGAGTGGTTGGATCCTTTCCAGCTCTTAATGCCAGACCAGAAGAGAAGTTAACAGAATGGATCTCTATGATGAAACAAGAGTTAGCCGATTATCAAGAGCAAAATCCTGATGCTGTTGTTGCACCTTTTGCTGTTAATCAAATCTGCCATCATTCAAACAATAGACTTGAACATGACATGGAAGTCTGTGTAGAACATGAAGTGCCTATAATAATTACTAGTTTAAGAGCGCCTAAGTTTGTTGTTGATGCGGTTCATAGTTACGGTGGTGCTGTAATGCATGATGTCATTAACATAAGACATGCTAAAAAGGCTATAGATGAAGGCGCAGATGGCCTTATCTTGGTCTGTGCAGGGGCTGGCGGCCACGCCGGTGCCTTGAGCCCATTTGCTTTAGTTCGTGAGGTAAGAGAATTTTTTGATGGGCCGGTTGCTCTTTCTGGAAGTATCTCTCATGGAGCATCTATTCTTTCCGCTCAGGCTATGGGAGCTGATTTTGCATACATAGGAACTAGATTTATCGCTACAGAAGAAGCAAATGCTTCTCAGGGTTATAAAGACATGATTGTTGATAGTGACGCTAACGATATAATGTATTCTCCTACTTTTACTGGAGTACATGGAAACTATCTGAAACCAAGTGTTGTTAATGCAGGTCTAGATCCAGATAATTTACCTTACGCTGATAAGAATGATATGAACTTTGGAAGTTCTGGTGCCGGAGGAGATAACCAAAAGAAAGCCTGGAAAGACATTTGGGGTTCAGGTCAAGGTATTGGAAACCTTCATGATGTACCTACTGTCAAAGATGCTGTAGATGCTTTGGTAAATGAATATCAGGAAGCTAAGCAAGCTTTAGAAGGTAAGTCTGCTTAATTAATCTCCTTTAAATTTAGGGTTCCTTTTTTCAAAGAAGGCAGTAACAGCTTCCTTTCTGTCTTGAGTTTCATGGGTTAATAGTGTCTGGTCATAATCCATGTGCATTATTGATTCATCATTCTTATAAACCAGATTATTGACACTTCTCTTTATCATTTGTGCAGCAATTGGAGATTTAGATGCATACAATTTGGCCATTGAGATTGCTTTATCCATTAATTCATCAGCGTCACAAATTTCGTCATAAAAACCCCAAGAAAGAAGAGTTTCAGCTTTCTCGTTTTCTCCACCTATTACCATTTTCTTAGCTTTCGCAGGTCCGATTAATCGCACTGCAAGGGGTAGTCCGAGCCAGTTAAGGTTAATTCCTAAATTTATTTCAGGATAACCAAGAAGTGATTTTTTAGATGCTATGCGAAAATCGCATGCTGAAGCTATACAGGCAGCTCCTCCTAAGCAATAGCCGTTTACAGCTGCAATGGTTATCTGGTCTATTTCAAGAATAGATTTAATAGCCGGTTTTCCAAAATTATTTCTCCATGATTCTAGCTTAGTCGACAGTTGAGCTTTTTCTTTCAAATCCGCACCAGCAGAAAAGTTTTCTCCTTCCCCTGTAAAAATTACAACTCTGGTTTCTAAATCTTGCCTAAAATATTCTTGTAAAGAACAAAACTCTTTTAATACCTCAATGCTAAGAGCATTCATTGATTCAGGTCTATCTATACTGACTATCGTAATTGGCCCATCTCTTTTAATTCTCAGGTGCTTCATTTATTTCTCTGCTAGATATTTTTCAGCATCTAATGCTGCCATGCAACCTGAACCTGCAGAGGTAATGGCTTGTCTATAAATATGGTCAGATACATCCCCAGCAGCAAAAATACCTGGAATACTTGTCCCTGTACTATTGCCATCAGTTCCTGAAATAATTTTTAAGTAACCATTCGCCATATCTAACTGGTCTTTAAATAAATCAGTATTTGGTTTGTGTCCTATGGCTATGAATACACCAGATAGTGCAATCTCACTTTCTGAGGAGTCTTTAGTGCTTTTTATTTTAATACCATTTACAAGATTCTCATCGCCCACCACTTCCATCAATTCATGATCCCAAATGATTTTGATATTACCTTCTTGTTCTTTTTTAAATAATCTTTGTTGCAATATTTTTTCAGCTCTTAATGAGTCCCTCCTATGGATAAGAGTCACTGACGAACATAGATTTGATAGATATAAGGCTTCTTCAACAGCAGTATTGCCTCCTCCAATAACAGCCACATCCTTATCTTTATAGAAGAAACCATCACAAGTAGCACAGGCACTTACACCTTTTCCCATATACTTCTGTTCAGTTTCTAGGCCTAAATATTGTGCAGAGGCTCCCGTTGCGATAATTAAAGACTCCGCCTCATATTTACTAACGTTTCCGGTAAGAGCCAAAGGTTTTGAAGATAAATCTGCAGTCTCAATATGGTCAAAGATCACTTCAACTTCTAATGATTCTACGTGTTTTAGCATTCTATCCATCAGTTCAGGGCCCTGAAGGCCATCGCTATCACCTGGCCAATTTTCTACATCTGTAGTTGTCGTAAGTTGACCTCCTTGTTCCATCCCAGTTATTAAGCAAGGCTCTAAACCAGCTCTAGCGGCATACACAGCAGCGGTATACCCAGCCGGACCAGACCCTAAAATAATAAGTTTTCTTTTCATATTTTCCATAATGTTAATTATATAGATATCGATAAAAATAAGTCATTCGGATTAGAACATCTTCTTAATAAACTATACAATAGGTAAAACTTAGATTTGTTAGTGGTTAAAAAGTCTCAAGCAACAAAGAAATCATCGAACCAAGCTGTATCGGTGTCTCGCATACGCCTCAATAAACTCATATTGGATTCTTGGTTGATTATCCAAGGTTTTTTAGGGATATTTGTCTTACTAGCACTTTCAACATTCTCTCCAAGAGATTCCGGTTGGAACACTCAGGTTTTTACTAGTGATTCAATAGATATAAATCAAGTTTCTAATGCCGTAGGTAGCTGGGGAGCTTATTTAAGCGATTTTCTTCTAACTATTTTTGGCTACATGTCTTACATGCTTGTCTATTGGCTTTTATGGCCATTAATTAGACATTTTTTCTTGTCTAGAAATAAAGTTCCATTTTCTGATATCTATACAGGCCTTTTAGGTATAAAAATATTTGGTTGGTTATTAGTGGTTATATCAGGATCAACTCTACTTGCATTAATTATGGAACCCGGTGCAAGCTTCCTGCCACAAGAGGGCGGAGGTTTAATCGGATCAAGAGTGTCATCTGTATTCATAGTCCCCCTAAGTTTTATAGGCAGCCTATTGCTATTCACTTCCACACTTTTACTGGGCTTAACCCTGTCCCTTGAAGTGTCATGGGTGGCGCTAATAAGCAAAATACAAGAACTACTTCTTTCGTCAGGATCAACCTTTGGAGATCGTCTCTCTGATTTCCTTTCTAAACTTAAAGAGAAGCAGAAACTTAGAAAAGAGAAAATTGAAAGACAAGAGAAGGTGATTGTTACTGCGAAGGTAAAAGAGCAAATTAAGCCTGCTGAAGTAATCCAACCAAAGCCAGCTATAGAAACCAGTAAAAGAGTTGAAGAAGAAAAACAGACTGAGCTTTTTGAATACAAGGAACCTTCTTCACCTCCCAAACTTTCTTTACTAGATGAAAAGAAACAAGAATTTTCTGATGAAACTTCCGAAGATTCTTTGCGTCGTTTAGGAGAGCTAGTGGTTTCTAAATTGGCTGAATATAATATTAACGATATAGAGGTCGAATCAATTCAGCCCGGCCCAGTTGTTATAAGATTAGAACTCAAATTACCTAGCGGATTAAAAGTCAATCAGATATCTAATATCAGTAAAGATCTTGCTCGATCTTTGGCAAAAACAAGCGTCAGAATTGTAGAAGTTATAGAGGGTAAAGACACTATTGGAATTGAAGTTCCGCGAGAAGATAGACAACCTGTTCTGTTGAGCGAAGTCTTATCAAGTAAAACCTACGACGAATCTAGGAGCCCAATAACTGTAGCTCTTGGGAAAGATATTAGCGGATCTGCTGTTGTTGCTGACCTGTCATCTATGCCTCATTTATTAGTTGCCGGCACAACCGGTTCAGGTAAATCAGTCGCCATTAACGCTATGCTAATAAGCATATTATATAAGGCTAGTCCTGAGCAGGTCAGAATGATACTTATTGATCCAAAAATGCTAGAGCTTTCTGTATATGAAGATATTCCTCATCTTTTAGCACCCGTGATAACAGACATGAAAGAAGCATCAAGTGGTCTTAGATGGTGTGTTAACGAGATGGAAAGACGTTACAAGTTAATGGCACATCTAGGTGTCAGAAATTTGAATGGTTACAACAAAAAAGTTAGTGATGCGATTGCTTCTGGCGAGCCCTTAAAAGACCCAACCTGGAAAATAAATGAAGCAGAAGAAGGAGAAGAAGCCCCCGATCTTGAAGAATTACCTTTAATTGTTCTTGCTGTAGATGAATTGGCCGATTTAATGATGGTCGTAGGAAAAACTGCAGAGCAATTGATAGCAAGAATAGCTCAAAAGGCTAGAGCTGCAGGCATTCATATGCTCTTAGCGACTCAAAGACCATCAGTGGATGTAATTACAGGGTTAATTAAAGCAAACATTTCTTCTAGAGTTGCATTTCAGGTGGCCTCTAAGATGGATTCAAGAGTCATACTGGATCAAGGGGGAGCAGAACAACTTCTTGGAAAGGGAGATATGCTTTATTTGGCGCCAGGCACATCGATACCTCAAAGGGTTCATGGTGCTTTTGTTGGCGATGATGAAGTACAGAGAGTTGCTGATGATTGGAGGCAGCGAGGAAAAGCAGAATATTTAGATGAAGTTACTAAAGAGGAAGGTGCTGTTGCTGGTATGCCGGGTATAGCCTCAGAAGAGGACGATGATGCCGAGAAAGATGAGCTTTACGATGAAGCCGTAAGTTTTGTTATTGAATCAAGAAGA
>CAYVAL010000047.1:0-257 GCA_964449395.1 uncultured Gammaproteobacteria bacterium
ATGGAGGGATAGCCAATATGGGTACTAGACCTACTGTAGATGGTCAAAACCCTGTTTTGGAAGTTCATATTCTTGAATTTTCTGGCAATCTATACGGAAAAAAAATTACTGTTGAATTCTTAAAAAAAGTGAGAGATGAAAAGAAGTTTGATGGATTAGACGCTTTAAAAGAACAAATTTTTAAAGATATTTCTTCCGCAAAGGAATATTTCAGTTAAAGTGCCAAAAAATTTATTATGACTGATTATAAAGATACC
>CAYVAL010000047.1:267-5785 GCA_964449395.1 uncultured Gammaproteobacteria bacterium
GAGACAAGTTTATTTTGCATGATGGACCTCCTTACGCAAATGGTCAAATTCATACTGGCCACGCCGCACAAAAGGTACTTAAAGATATGGTTATAAAATCTCAGACTTTAGACGGGAAATATGCCCCTTTTGTCCCTGGATGGGATTGTCATGGACTTCCTATTGAATTAAATGTAGAAAAAAAGATAGGTAAGGTTGGTCATAAAGTTACTGCATCAGAATTCAGAGAGGCATGTAGAAGATATGCTAGTTCTCAAATAGAACTGCAGAAAAAAGACTTCAAAAGACTGGGGATTGTTGGAGATTGGGATAACCCCTATGTAACAATGGATTTTGTTTTTGAAGCTAACATAATCAGATCATTAGGAAAGATAATAGAGAAAGGCCATCTTCAAAGAGGAGATAAACCAGTGCATTGGTGCGTCGATTGTGGGTCTTCTCTGGCTGAGGCAGAAGTTGAATATCAAGATAAGATTTCTTCTTCTATCGATTTTATTTTTCCGATAGAAGATCCCGAGTTGCTTAAAATATTCAAGACAGACTCACCGAATAAAAACTATGTAGCTAGTTGGACCACAACCCCTTGGACATTGCCTGGTAACTTGGCTTTAACTATTAATGAAACATTTGTTTATCAGCTTATAGAGATTAATTTTAATAATAAAAATATAAATCTAATATTAGCTGAAGACCTTGTGAAAGATACTCTGGATAGAATTTCTATAAAAGATCATCAAGTTTTAGGTTCTTGTCAGGGTTCAGATCTATTAGGCCTAAAAGCATCTCATCCTTATCTTGATCGCGATTCATTAATTATTGCAGGTGATCACGTAACTACTGAAGCTGGAACAGGGATAGTTCATACTGCTCCAGGACATGGATTAGAAGATTATGCAGTTTCTAAAGAGAATGGTCTTGAGGTTTTAAGTCCTGTAAAAGGCAATGGAACCTATCATGATGATGTGGAGCATTTTGCCGGACAGTTTGTTTTCAAGGCAAATGATAATATTGTACAACTGCTTAGAGATAAAGGAGTACTTCTTGCTGAGTCCTCCTTCGAACATAGCTACCCGCACTGTTGGCGACACAAAACTCCTGTTATTTTTCGTGCTACACCCCAGTGGTTCATTTCTATGGAAAAGGCTGGATTATTGAGTCAATCCTTAGATTCTATAGACAGCGTTAGATGGGAACCTGATTGGGGAGAAGCAAGAATGCAGTCTATGTTAGAAAGCAGACCGGATTGGTGTATATCTAGACAAAGATCCTGGGGAGTCCCTATTGCTTTATTGATACATAATGAGACAGGTGAATTGCATCCTAAAACACAAGATATTATTGAAAAAGTAGCGTCTTTAGTTGAAAAACAAGGTATTCAGGCTTGGCATGATGTTGAAATGAAAGACTTAGTAGAAGATCCTAACCATTATGAAAAAATAACAGACTGCTTAGATGTTTGGTTTGATTCAGGAGTTACGCATGCTTGTGTACTTGATGCGAACGAAGATTTACAGTTTCCCGCTGATTTATATCTTGAAGGTTCTGATCAACACAGAGGCTGGTTTCAATCATCCTTATTGACAAGTATGGCCATGAAAGAGAGTGCTCCATATAAAGCAGTATTAACCCATGGCTTCGTTGTTGATGGTGAAGGAAAAAAAATGTCTAAGTCTATTGGGAATGTTATATCTCCTCAAAAAATTTGGGAAACAATGGGTGCCGATGTCTTGCGATCTTGGGTTGCTTCTACGGATTACACAAAAGAAATAGTTTTATCAGATGATATTTTAAAAAGGTCTGCAGATTCATACAGAAGAATTAGAAATACAATAAGATTTCTGCTCGGAAATTTGAGCGATTATTCAGGTCAAAAAGTAGCTCCTGATAAGTTAACGGAATTGGATAAATGGATGATCTTGAGAACTAAGACACTTCAAGAAGAAATTAAACAAGATTATTTAAATTATAATTTTCATCAAGCATTTCAGAAGATTCATAACTTTTGTGCCAATGACCTAGGCGGTTTCTATCTTGATATTCTCAAAGACAGACTCTATACCGCTAAATTAGATTCAGATGCAAGAAGGTCCTCTCAAATTGCTCTTTTTAATATATTACAAGCACTCCTTAGATGGATTAGCCCGATACTGTCTTTTACTGCAGAGGAGGCCTGGCAATCTTTAGAGACAGACACTAAGTCGGTTCATCTTTTAGAATGGTTTAACGAATGGGATGATATAGGTAACTTGAAATTCTCTAATGATCAATGGGAAAAGATTCTCGAGATAAGATCCGAGGTGAATAAACATATCGAAGAAGCTAGAAATAAAGAAATTATCGGTTCTTCGTTAGACGCAGAAATAGAGTTATTTTGCAGTAAAGAAGTAAAAGATCTACTTGATAGTTTTTCTAATGAGTTGAGATTTATTTTTATAACCTCTGAAGCAAAAGTTTCTGAATTAAATGAAGAAAGTGGTAAAACTAATCTTGAAGGAATGAATATAAGAGTGTCAAAAACCACTAACCAAAAATGCGTGCGTTGTTGGCATAGCAGGCCTGAAGTAGGAAGTATTAAAGGTCACGAATCCATTTGTAACAGATGTCATGAAAATGTTGTAGGGGATGGTGAAATTAGAATTTTTGCATAAATAAAATTTTATGAAAAAATTTTTCTTTCTCTTATCTCTTATCTTTATTGATCAACTTAGTAAATACCAGGTTATACAAAATCTTTCCCTCGGTGAAAGTCTAAACCTATTACCTATATTAGATATCTATCTAATCCTAAATACAGGAGTGGCATTTAGTCTATTCGACGATGGTGGCTCTTTCGGAAGATGGTTATTAGTGCTACTAGTTTTTTTAGTATGTTTATATTTAATTTATATATTAATTACCGAGTCATTAAGCAATTTAGAATCAATGGCCTTGATCATGATACTCTCCGGCGGTCTGGGTAATTTAATAGACAGATCATTTAGAGGTCATGTCATTGATTTTATACATTTTTACTATGACACTTATTCTTTTTATATCTTCAATTTCGCAGATACTTTTATAACCATAGGAGTTATTATTTATTTCTTAGATATAGTAATTCAAAAATTTAGAGCCAATGGAAATAAGACTAGCTAACACTCGAGGTTTCTGTGCAGGCGTGGACAGAGCTATAGAGATTGTTAAGAAAGTTATTGAGATGCATGGAGCACCTGTCTACGTAAAACATGAGGTCGTGCATAACAAAACAGTGGTTGAAGAGTTAAAAAATTTAGGCGCTATTTTTGTTGAAGACATTCAAGAAATACCCGAAGGAGAGGTTGTTGTATACAGTGCACATGGTATCTCTAAAGCTGTTCAAGTAGCCTCTGGAGAAAGGAATCTGGATGTCTTTGATGCCACTTGTCCTTTAGTAAGTAAAGTTCATGCCGAGGTGCATACCTATGGAAAGATGGGTTTTGATTGTTTACTAATTGGTCATAAAAATCATCCAGAAGTAGAAGGGACAATGGGTCAGTTTGATACTTCCTATGGAGGAACAATTACACTTGTAGAAGATATAGAAGACGCTAAGAATTTAGATTTTGATGAAACCTCAAGCCTTGCTTTTGTAACACAAACAACTTTATCTGTAGATGACACGAGAGAGATAAAAGAATTTCTTATTAATAAATTTCCTCATATCAAAGGTCCTAAAAAGGATGATATTTGTTACGCAACACAGAATCGACAAGATGCAGTCAAACAACTGGCTCTAGAGTCTGATCTAGTTTTAGTGATCGGATCAGAAAATAGCTCGAACTCTAATAGACTTAGAGAAATAGCTGAGCGATCTGGTGTTGAAGCTTATCTAATAGATAGTATAGAAGACTTATCTTTAGATTGTTTGCAAGGTAAGTCTAGGGTTGGTCTTACGTCGGGTGCCTCAGCCCCAGAACATCTCGTAGCCGAAGTTATCGATATACTTACTTCCCGTCATGGTTTCAACTTAATAGGCAATAAAAAGAGAACAGACGAAGGAATATCCTTTAGATTGCCAAAAGGTTTAAGGTAATTTGTATCGAACTTTCTTTATTTATTTAAATCTAAGGTGCTATAGGAGAGAAATATGAAATTTAAATACTTATTAACTATGTTCTTAACAGGATTACTTGCTTTACAAGTCAGTTCTGCACCTAGAATTTTAGAACAAATAAAAAAAATGGATATCAATAAGGATGGATCAATTACCCTTGAGGAATTTAACTCTAATACGTTGAGTCGTTTTAAGTTAATGGATGATAATGGAGATGGAATCTTATCTAAAAAAGAATTCTTAACACCTATCAATGAGCGTTTTGAGAAGATGGATTTAAATTCTGATGGAGTTCTCAAAAGAAAAGAAATTAGAAAGGCTTTAAAGAAGTCTCGAAAAGATAGTAAAGAGAAAGGTGTAAGAGAAAAAAGTAAGTCAAAACCTTTTATTAAGCATTAGAGGTTTTTTTTGGAGATAGATAAGACATATTGTTTAAAAGAAGCTGAGATTTGTTTGTCGCCTAACTGCTCTGAGCGTGTATCAAGAGAAATTTCTTTACTTGTTATCCATGGTATAAGCCTCCCCCCAGGAAAATACGGAGGAGGGTATATAGAGAAGCTTTTTACTAATAAACTCGATCCAAAAGAGCATCCCTATTTTCAAGAAATATCTAACCTCAAGGTTTCAAGCCATATACTGATCAAAAGAGATGGTTCAATTATTCAGTTTGTTCCATTTAACATGAAAGCCTGGCATGCAGGAGTTTCTAACTATAAAGGTCGCGACGATTGTAATGAATTTTCAATTGGAATAGAGCTTGAAGGAACGGATGAGACTAGTTACACAGACGCACAATATGACACTCTAATAAAAATGACAATGGAGATTATGGCTCTTTATCCAAGTATAAAAAAAGATGACATTGTTGGTCATTCAGACATTGCTCCAGGAAGGAAGACGGATCCTGGCGAGTCATTTGACTGGAATCATTATCTATCTAGCTTAGTTTAGTTTGTTTCCACAATAACTCTTCTATGCCCGCCTCTTTGTTAATGCTTCTTGCAATTACAAATAGCAAATCAGATAACCTGTTGATGTAGATTAATTTATTTTCTTCGATTGTATTTTCTTCGTTGAGACTAACTAGAGATCTTTCACATCTTCTGCAAACTGACCTCGATAATTGCGCCAAAGCTGATGCAGTAGCACCTCCCGGTAGAATAAAGTTTTTAAGATCAGGAAGTTCTTCATTGAAAAGATTTAACTGCTCTTCTAAGAATTCAATTTCTTCTTCATCAATAGCAGAATTGGTACCCATTGAGAGAGAACCTCCAATGTCAAAAAGACAGTTCTGTATTCTATTAAATGTAGGTTTATATTTTGAAGAATTTGTAATTGAATCAAGATAGCCTATCAAGGAATTGAGCTCGTCTATTTCTCCAATAGATTCTATTCTAGGATCTGACTTACTCACTCTCTCTCCATCAGCCATCCCTGTAGTTCCTT